>JANMZU010000097.1:0-2674 GCA_031383585.1 Betaproteobacteria bacterium | reverse complement strand
GTCATAAACGGCAATCTTGCGGTCGCCTTCCTGCTTGTCCATACCGAACGCCAGCGCTGCCGCAGTCGGCTCGTTAATGATGCGCTTTACGTCCAAACCAGCAATGCGGCCCGCGTCTTTGGTGGCCTGACGCTGACTGTCGTTGAAGTACGCGGGCACCGTGATGACGGCCTCGGTCACTTCTTCACCGAGATAGTCTTCCGCCGTTTTTTTCATCTTGCGCAGCACTTCGCTGGAAACCTGCGGCGGTGCCATTTTTTTGCCTTGGGCTTCTACCCAGGCATCGCCGTTGTCGTTCTTGAAAATCTTGTAGGGCATCAGACCGATGTCTTTTTGCACTTCTTTTTCTTCAAAGCGCCGACCGATCAGGCGCTTCACGGCAAACAACGTGTTCTTTGGGTTGGTGACCGCCTGCCGCTTGGCGGATGCGCCCACCACAATTTCGCCGTCATCCTGATACGCGACGATGGAAGGCGTGGTACGCGCGCCTTCTGCGTTTTCGATGACCTTAGGTACGCCACCTTCCATGATGGATACGCAGCTATTGGTGGTTCCCAAATCAATACCGATGATTTTTCCCATGATGTTGCCCCTTATTTCTGATTGGCCCTGTTAGAGCGCGGTAAAGTGAATGACAGTGTTGAATGTAGGGCTATTCGTCCAGAATTCAAGCGCCGTGAGCGGGCGCCACACTTAGGACGGGCCTATTCTTTTTGCGCTACCCTTGGCTTGCTGATGCTTTTTCCTTGGCTACCGTTACCAGAGCGGGTCGCAAGATACGCTCGTGCAACAGATAGCCCTTCTGCATTACGCTTATAACTGTATTTGGCGCTTGTTCTGATTCGAGTGCCGCGATCGCCTGATGCCTGGTGGGATCAAATTTCTCCCCTGCAGGATTCACTTCCACAATCGCGAACTTCTCAAAGACATTCGAAAGTTGGCGGGCGGTGAGTTCCACGCCGGTCTTGAATGATTCCACTGACGTATTTTCGACTGTCAGCGCCGCGTCCATGCTGTCTTTGACGGCAAGCAGCGCATCGGCGATCTTTTCCACGCCAAATTTTTGCGCTTTCAGCACGTCCTCTGCGGATCGACGGCGAATATTCTCCATCTCTGCCTTGGTGCGCACGAATTGGTCATAGCTCTCTGCAGCTTTGGCCTCTGCGTCTTCGAGGGCCTTTTCAAGTTCTTCGATTCTTTGTTCGGGGGATGATGCGGGAGGTACAGACGCTGATTCCGACGAAATGGCTTCAGCTGACGCCTCAGTTGCGACGTTTTCTATTGGGTCCGACATGATAAAACTCCAGAATAAACAAGGTCATGCAGAAACTGAGGGCGTTTCTGACAAATTCAAGACAAAACAGCGCAAAACGGCAATTTTCAGCATATTTGGACGCGTCTGGTGGCGCTCCGCTGGACTTACTACTTTTTCTTCCTGTCCCTATCAAATACCAGCCAGTTGGTCGCCAGTGAGATGACGCTGAACATAAGCGAGCCAATCATTGCGGCCGTGAAGCCGGTGACGGTAAAGCCCTTCACGATTTCGGTCACAAACCAAAACAGGAACGCGTTGATGAAGAAAATAAACAATCCCAGCGTCAGGATGGTCACTGGCAACGTCAGAAATACCAGTACGGGCCGTACAAAAGCGTTGACCATACCCAGCACTAGTGCGGCGACCAACGCGGCAAAAATGTTGTCTACATGCACCCCGGAGTAAAGGTAGGCCACCAGCATCAAAGCCAGCGCATTGATGAACCAGCGCACGATGAATGTCATAAACCTGTCTTATTAGTATTTGGAGTGAAGCCTCTAAAGTAAGCCTGATAATAGCGTTTTCAAGCGGCTACCTTCGCTCCCACCAACACTTTTCGAAACCATGAGCATACATAGTCAGCAAAAACGCATCAGCATTCCCGACCTGCGCGCGATGAAGGGCAAGGCCAAAATTGTCATGCTCACTGCGCATTCCAAACCGATGGCGCAATTGCTTGATGCGCACTGCGATGTCCTGCTGGTCGGTGACTCATTGGGTATGGTCGTCTACGGGATGGAGAACTCCCTGTCAGTCACCCTGGACATGATGATCAACCACACAAAAGCGGTCATGCGTGGTTCCAGCCATGCTGCGGTCATGCTCGACATGCCATTTGCCACATATCAGGAGTCAAACGAACAGGCTTACCGCAATTGTGCCCGGGCAATCGTCGAAAGTGGCGCACAAGCTCTCAAACTGGAAGGCGGTGAGGAATTGGTTGGGACGGTTGAATTCCTGGCCAAACGCGGAATTCAGGTGATGGCCCACATTGGGCTGATGCCGCAGCGAGTTCATCAGATGGGCGGCTTCAGGGCGCAAGGCAAGGAGGAAGATGCCATTTCGAAGTGGCCCAGGCTGGCGCGCCTGTTTGAGGAAGCCGGCGCGTTTTCGGTGTTGATCGAGGGGACGGTGGAGCCAGTCGCGCGGGCGATTACCGAATCGCTGAAGGTGCCGACGATTGGCATTGGGGCATCGCCGGCTTGTGATGGGCAGGTGTTGGTGACGGAGGATATTCTTGGGTTGTTTCCGGATTTCACGCCGAAGTTTGCGAAGAGGTATCGGGATATTGGGGGGATTGTTTCAGAGGCTGTTGCCGAATATGCGGGGGAGGTTAGGGGAGGGGGGTTTCCTTCGCTT
>JANMZU010000094.1:0-8108 GCA_031383585.1 Betaproteobacteria bacterium | reverse complement strand
GCCCGGTCCGCTCACCGATTTCACGCCGCTTTACGTTGCCGATGGCTCCGACTCGGTTGTGTCGCAGTACGATAAGGACGATGTGGAAGCAGTCGGGCTGGTGAAGTTCGACTTTCTGGGGCTGACCACGCTGACGATACTCGAAGAAGCAGAGCGCAATATTCACGCGCTCAATGCCAATCCCGGTGACGCCCATTTCGATATGGACAAGGTGCCGCTCAACGATCCGGGTTCGTTCGAGATATTCACGCGTGGCAATACGGTTGCCATCTTCCAATTTGAATCGAAGGGCATGCGCGACATGTTGATCCGCGCGCGACCGGATCGCCTCGAAGACTTGATTGCGCTGAACGCCTTATATCGTCCGGGTCCGATGGAGTCGATCCCGGATTACTGCGACCGTAAAACCGGCAAGGCAAAGGTCGAATATCCCGATGCCAAGCTGGAAGCCATTCTCAAACCCATCCTTGGGCCGACCTATGGGGTGATGGTGTATCAGGAGCAGGTGATGCAGATCGCCCGCGAGATCGGCGGCTATTCGATGGGTGGTGCCGATCTGCTGCGGCGGGCGATGGGCAAGAAGAAAGCCGAAGAGATGGCCAAGCATCGCGCCATCTTTGGCGAGGGAGCGGCAAAGAACGGTGTCTCATCCGCCAATGCCAAAGCTCTCTACGACGCGATGGAAAAATTCGCCGGCTACGGATTCAACAAATCCCACTCGGCGCCTTACGCGTACTTAGGTTATCTCACTGCCTACCTGAAGGCAAATCACAGCGCCGCGTTTATGGCTGCCAATCTGTCGTGCGTGATGGATTTCACCGACAAGGTGAAGCAGCTGTTTGACGATACCAGGGCCAACAAACTCAATGTGCTGGCGCCAGACATCAACACCGGCGCCTACCGTTTTGTTGCAACGGATCGCAAGACCATCCAGTACGGCCTCGGTGCGGTAAAGGGCACTGGTTATGGTGCGATCGAGAACATCGTCAACACGCGCGCCGCAAAGGGCGTGTTCAAAGACCTGCTCGATTTTGTAAAGCGCGTTGATCGCCATACCGTGAATCGCCGTGCCATGGAAGCGCTGATCAAAGCGGGCGCGTTCGATGCATTGGAGTCTAACCGCGCTAGTTTGCTGGCGTCGCTGCCGCAGGCGATCGAGTTGGCCGACAAGGCTGACCGCGACGCTCAGCAGGAAAATCTGTTCGGCGATGCGACCTCGGGCGGGCTGGAGGTGTTAACGCCGGTCAAGGTCCAGGCATGGGGTGACCGAGAGAGGCTCAAGCAGGAGAAGCTTGCACTGGGCTTCTATCTCTCCGGGCATCCTTTCACCAGTTACGAGCGCGAGATTCGCCAGTTTGTGAAGACGCGACTGGTCGACGTGCAGCCCAAGGACGATCCGGTGTTGATGGCCGGCATCCTTATCGACCAGCGTGTCCGCAATGGCAAGCGCGGCCGCATGTGCGTCATCACAATCGACGACGGCACCGCGCGGATTGAGGCCGTGGCTTACAACGAAATTTACGAAAAGAAAAGATCGGTGATGGTGGACGACCAGCCGCTGATCATCCGCGGCACCGTCAGCATTGATGATTTCTCGGGCGGTATGCGGGTGATTGTTGATGAAATGCTGGGCATCGAGGATGCGCGCCGGTATGTGCGCTCGATGACGCTCTCCATGAATGGACAGGCTGACAGCGGCAAGCTGCGAGACATTCTGGCGCCGCACGTGGTCAATCAGCCCAATAGCTGCGTGATTAATATTCGCTACAACAACGGCGTGGGCGAAGTGCCGATTACGTTGCCGGATAAATGGCGGGTGCGGGTATCGGACCCGTTGCTGGAAGATTTATACCGCTGGCTCGCGCCGTCGAATGTCGATCTGGAGTACGAGACGACGAACATGCTACCGCCGCCGCCGCCATCGAGGCGATATCGCTCCGGCAATGGTAATGCCGGCGGATATCAGTCGTTTCAAGGCGGCGACTATTGATTCAACGCCTTGGAAAATTGGAAAATTGATGAAACTCAAGGGTGGGGGCGGCTTTCGGAGCGAAAATGGCCGGAGAGGGCCGCCAGCATTGGTATTTAGGTACCACTCGCGTTGAGCCGCTCGTAGCAGACACGCAGCACGGTCCTTCTCCATTGGCACAACGGAGGGGGAATCAACTTGTGGCTGATTAGCCAGCTCATTTTTCCGGAGTTTTTCATTTGAAGAAATTTCTTACGTTCGGCGTCTCGTTCGCGATTTTTGCGGTCATTGCTTCAACCGCCTTCGCCGCCGAAGATGAAGGCAATGCAACGCCGAAAAAGCCAAAGTGGGACGTCAATAATCCACCTGGCCAAGCCATCAGCGTTCCGCTCGATACGCGTACCGGCACGTGGATGAGTGTAGATGTAAGCCCGGACGGAAAGCAGATCGTGTTCGATTTGCTGGGCGACTTGTATCTGCTGCCGATCGAAGGCGGTGAAGCAAAAGCGCTGACGCACAGCGTGGCCTGGGAAATGCAGGCGCGGTTCTCGCCTGATGGCAAGCGGCTTACCTACATGTCCGACGCTGGCGGTGGCGACAATATCTGGGTGATGGATGTCGACGGCAAAAATGCCCGTGCGGTATCGAAGGAAGAATTCCGCCTGCTGAACAATCCGGTCTGGCATCCGAACGGCCAATACATCGCAGCGCGCAAGCACTACACCGGCACTCGCTCGGCGGGTTCTGGCGAAATCTGGCTGTTTCACGCTGGCGGTGGCGAGGGCGTTGCCCTCAACGAGAAGGCCAACTGGCAAAAGGACCTGGGCGAGCCCGCATTCTCGCCCGATGGCCGCTACGTTTATTACTCTCAGGACACCACGCCGGGAAGCAGCTTCGAATACAACAAGGATTCCAACGGCCAGATTTACCAGATCTTTCGCAGAGACCTGCAAACCGGCAAGGCCAAGGCTTTTGTTAGTGGTGCTGGCGGCGCGGTGCGTCCTACCCCGTCGCCCGACGGAAAGTATCTCGCCTTCGTGCGGCGCATCCGTAATCAAAGCACGTTGTTCCTGAAAGATTTGAACACCGGCGAAGAAACCCCGGCATGGGGCGGACTGGAGCGTGATATGCAGGAAATCTGGGCGATGCACGGCGTCTATCCGAGCTTCGCGTGGATGCCCGGCAGCAAGCAGATAGTGGTGTGGGCCAAAGGCAAAATCTGGCGGGTCGATCCGATCACGAAAACGGCAAAAGAGATCCCGTTTCACGTCAAAGACACCCGCGAAGTGCGGCAGGCCTTGCGTGTAGAAACGCCTGTCGCACCGGATCAGTTCGATGTCCGGCAGTTGCGCTGGGTGAATGTCTCCCCGCAGGGCGACAAGGTCATCTACTCGGCACTCGGTGCACTTTATGTGCGCGCCTTGCCCGATGGCGTGCCGAAGCGGCTGACCAAACAAGAAGACCACTTCGAGTTTCACCCCAAATTTTCGCGCGATGGGAAGCGCATTGTCTTCACCACCTGGCATGACGCCAAGCTGGGCACTGTGCGCACGCTGGATTTTCAAACCGGCAAGGAAACGGTGCTTACCACCAGTCCCGGCAAATATCTAGAGCCGACCTTTTCGCCCGATGGCAAACAGGTGGTGTACCTGAAGGCGCGCGGCGGCTACCTGACGACGCCGTGGCACGGCATCGAGACAGGTGTATTCGTGGTCGGCACCGACGGCAAGAGTGTTCCGCGGCAGCTGGCCGATGAAGGCAGCGCACCGCAATTCGGCAAGGACAGCGAACACGTTTATCTCACCCGCAACTTCAAGACCGGAGAGGTTGAATGGGACATGCAGCTGGTGCGCCTGAAACTGGATAAATCCGAGGAACAGGTGGTTGTAAAGGGCGAATTCGCCAGCGACTTTGCCTTGTCGCCAGACGGTGCCTGGCTGGCCTTCAGCGAGCGCTTCCACACCTATGTGATGCCGCTGCCGCTCGCGGGCAAGACCTTTGCCATTGGCCCGAAGATGAAAAACCTGCCGTTCAAACAGCTGGACGTGAACGCCGGCGACTATCTGCATTGGTCCGGCGACAGCAGAAAGATCTATTTTTCGATGGGTGATGAGTTATTCACCAGCGAATTGAAAAATGCCTTTACCTTCGTTGCCGATGCACCCAGGGAACTACCGAAGCCAAATGAAACTGGTTTGAAAATCGGCTTTCGTCAGAATGCCAACCGCCCGAACGCCACCACCGTGATTTCAGGCGCGCGCATCGTGACGATGAAGGGCGATGAGGTGATTGACAATGGCCGCATCGTGGTCAAAGACAATCGAATTGCCGCGATCGGAAAGTCAGCCGATATTCCGGCACCGGCAGGTGCGATCATGATCGACGCGACTGGCAAGACCATCATGCCCGGCATTGTCGATGTGCACTGGCACGGTGGCATGGGCGAGAATCAAATCATCCCGCAACAGAGCTGGATCAACTACGCTTCGCTTGCGTTCGGTGTAACTACCATTCACGATCCATCTAACAACACCGCCGAGATATTCACGCAGAGCGAATTACAGCGCGCGGGCAAGATCGTCGGCCCGCGCATCTATTCGACCGGCACCATTCTCTACGGTGCCAAAGCCAACATGACCGCCGTGGTCAACAGCCTCGACGACGCACTCACCCACCTGAAACGTCTGAAGGCGGCCGGCGCGATCTCGGTGAAAAGCTACAACCAGCCACGCCGCAACCAACGGCAACAAGTCCTTGAAGCCGCCCGTCAGACCCAAATGATGGTGGTACCTGAAGGCGGCGCGCTGTTTCAACACAATATGAATATGGTGATTGATGGCCATACCGGCATCGAGCACGCCCTGCCGGTTGAGAATATGTACGACGACGTAAAACAACTCTGGTCGCAAACCAAAGTCGGCTATACGCCCACTTTGGTCGTGGGATATGGCGGCCTCGATGGTGAACACTACTGGTATTCACGCAGCGATGTCTGGAAGCATCCACTGCTGTCGCTGTACGTGCCGCGCACGGTGTTGGAGCCGCGCAGTATCCGCCGCATGACGGCGCCGGAAGAGGATTTCAATGTCATCAAGGTCGCGCGCACCGCCACCGAGCTGGAGCGTGCTGGTGTGCCGGTCAACGTCGGCGCCCACGGCCAGCGCGAAGGTCTGGGCGCACATTGGGAGATGTGGACACTGGCGTTAGGCGGCATGACGCCGCTGGAAGCAATCCGTGTTGCGACACTGAACGGTGCGAAGTATCTCGGCATGGATAAGGACATCGGCTCTCTGGAAACGGGCAAGCTCGCGGATCTCTCCATCATCGACGGCGATGTGCTCAGGGACATGCGCCAATCGGATCGCGTCACGCACGTGATGGTGAATGGCCGTCTGTACGAAACATCGACGATGAATGAAATTGGCGCCACACCGAAAGCAAGGAAGCCATTCTTTTTCCAGAACAGTAGTGGCGCGCCGGTACCGGTGGATGCACTGGGGTACAGTCATGGGGATGGAGACGGGCACTAGGGAGGACATTGTTGGCAGGCAGATCGCTCAAGTGGTTGAGCGAATGTCGGAGAACAGCCATTACGCATAGCGCCCGATTATGAATAGCATTTGAGGTGAATAGCCCGCAAGCCCCTTGAACACTGGCTTTATGGGGTGACGTGTTTTGCGGTAGTAGACATAATTTTCGTGAAAAATTGAACTGATGTCCTCGCTATTGGAGACCATGATGGACGACATCGAATCACTTTATCCAACGCGCAAGGTGGCGGCTACTCAACAATGCGCTTGCTCCTCACCTTGGGACGTATCGCAGGCGCTTTCGCGACGACAGGCACCAGAAGGAAAAATCCCTCGGTATGGGCACCAGACTCGTTGCTTGATTTTTTTCAAACGCCCTTTTTCAAGAATCCCGAATGTATCCGATGATCTGCAAGCGTGTAAGTCGCAGAACGGTCAGGTGCAGACATTCAGAAGTGCTGTTCAATTTTTCGCATAGCAGCCGTACAACCAGAATGGAGAACCGGCATGACGGAGGGTAAGCTGAAGACCACAATGAAAGCTTGCTCATGCTTCATGGCAAATTGAGTGCAGCAGATCGCAAGGATGCGGAGTTGTGTGCCTCCCAATTGCACGATATTGTCCCGGGTAGCCCGTAAACCCCTTAGCAGTCCGTCAACGGGTCGAGGTGTTCGTTCAGGATTTTTGTTTTACCGACACCTTTATGGTTCGACGCGAAGTTTTTCCGCACAGCGCTGCCCCCTCAGCACTCTCATCCGACCGATCCAAAGCGGCCCTTACGTCACGCGCGCGGGCATGGTTGTATCTTTCCAGTGTCGCAAGCAACTTGTGTTGCGTTACAACTTGCACCTGATCTATCCGCAAGCCCTTTTCAAACAAGCGCGACGTGCCCTCATGTCTGCAGAGGTGAAACCAGATGTGCAGCCCGAGCTTTTTGCTTACCTAGTAAAGCAAGCTGGAAACGTAGTCTGGAGACCGATGGAACACTTTTTCGCAATCAGGCACCTTCTCGACTGACTTGAATAGTCTTATTGCGTCGGCGGTCAGCGGAATCGAGGTCGTCTTGCGGTTTTTTCTCTTCACCCCAGTCAGCATTCCATTCTTGAAATCAACTCGATTCCATTTGATACCCAGTAGTCGGCTTCTGCGGATGGTAGTTTCAATCCCGATTCGAATGATGATGGCGACATCCGCTGGAACTGCCGCACATATATCAATTCGAGTTCTTCATGTTCGATGCGTTTGTCGCGCGGATCCGGTAACACGGAGCGACTGACATCCATGACCGGATTTCGCGAGCCATCCATCGACCATTCCAGGCGCCTTCTCAAAAACTTGACTGAGTACCGACATATCAACCGGATCGCATTCCCACCGATGCACGCTTCGGGCGAGCCTCCCCGAAGTCCCGTATATCCTTGCTGCTAACTTCAGAGAGTGCTTTATTCGTGAATGCCTCGCGCTTCAAGCGCTTGACACGATTCTGCTCGACTTTGGGCCATGCTTTGTTGGCTGCAAATTCGATGCTGTAGTCAGCGATCGCCTGATGAAGGGTCATCGTATACGCCGCAGTTTTGGGCGAATACTCACCGCACGCGAGGGCCGCGCTTGTCTGCCGCACCCAGTTTTGTGCCTCTTGTTCCGTGCCAAATATCTTGGACTTGGACACGCCCTCGCGACTGGTACGCGCCTCTTGGCGAGTACCCCGTTTGCCCACAATGGGGCGGATGTTGGTTTTAGTTTTTGTTGGACGCTATAGCCAGAGTCCAACAGCGAACCTAAGCGCCGGTCAACGTCCCCAACACCTGCAACCGATAATTGGGGAAATTTTGGGGAAATAAGTAGTTTTCAATGTCCCGAAAACCTTAAACCCCGCGCCGATATTCGTTCTCGCTGAAATGGTAGCGAGTTCAAAAAAAGGATTACTAGTCCTCTGCTCTAACCGACTGAGCTAGCGGCCCGCGAGGGCGATTCTAGGGACTGGTCCGCGCGGGCCATCGATCACTTCACCAGCAGCACCGGCGTGTTCGAGCTCTCGATCGTGTCCTGCGCCACCGAACCGAGCAAGGCAGCTGCGGCGCCGACGCCCTTAGTGCCCATGACGATCATGTCGCAGGACTGTGCCTGCGCCTCGTCGGCGATCGTCGGCCCGGGCAGCCCCAGACGGTGCCGCGCCTCGTAGGCCACGCCGGCAGCATCGAGCAAAGTGCGTGCGGGGGCCAGCGCCTTGTCGCCGAGTTCCTGGTAGTACTCCTCGAGCGACTTGTGGGCAACGAAGGACGAGACATCGCCCGAGACCGGCCTCTGCACATTGAGCACGTGCAGGTCGAGCCCGGACGGGTCGCGCAGGCCTTGCAGGATTGCGATCACGTGCTGCGTGGCGCGGACCGAGCTCTCGGAGCCATCCACGGCCAGCAGGATGCGGCGCAGGCGTCCAATGCCCTGCGGGGCCGGTGCGGCCACCGCCTGAGGAGCCTGCGCGACCTTGCGTGCGGTGATCCACCGTCCCAATCCAAGCACCAGCAGCGCTCCGGCGATGCCGGCGCCGTAGCGCACCCAAGCAGTGGCCTCGAACTTGGGCATCTGTGTCAGCACATCCGGATTGACCA
>JANMZU010000034.1:0-2012 GCA_031383585.1 Betaproteobacteria bacterium | reverse complement strand
TCCTGCGCTACCGATCACCTTCGGTCGCGCAGTAACAGACGTGCTTTACTTACGTTCCGGCAAGCTTTCCAATTCACCAACCACTTGGTTGTATTGAGCAATCGCCCCCAGCGCTGAATAAACCGTCATCAACTCATCGGCAACTAGTGCCACAGTCGCGCTCTTTCCTGCGGCCTTGGCAGCCTTGGCTTGTGCGCTAAGTCCATCGGTGACTATTTTCTTACCCACCTGGAACGCCAGTTCACCCATGCCGTTGCAAATCGGCCTCGACGGGAACGTGATGCTGTTGCCGCCGCCACCGGGGATGAATTTTTCATCACCCCTTTCGCGTTTGCGGCAGAGAAACACCCGAACGCTTTTGGCGCGTCGGCGACCACTACTTTGCCCAGCGCACAAACCTGCAGGCCCAGCGCGCCCGCACCAATCGTTGCCGCCCCGGCAATTAAGCATTCGGGTATAGGAATTTCAAACGCCCTTTTTCACGATTCGTCGCTGTATCCGCCGACTGGGGAGCGGGCAACCAATCGGCAGCACGGTGAATCCGCGCCGTTTTCCTATCCTCGCAGGCAATTTCCGCACTCAGCGCGCCTGATTTTCACGCCATCTGAGCGATTGCCTGCGCTCAGTCCGAACACCTCTCCCGTCCCTGTCAAAATCCAGTCCGGTTTTGCCCCTCACGCGGCCTGAAACAGATCCACCCGTCTTGCCAGTGCGGGCGATGGCGGCTGGTTCTTCGATGGCCGCGATCAGCTTCAGTTGCCCCCCAAGGCGCGGGCAACGCTCGATGTCGAAGTCGAACACACGCTTCAACAATTGCGCCCACCGCAGGCGTCCCTGCGCGTTGCTGGCAAGCTTGGGCGCGCCATCGCCTGCGTGCGCGGGTCTATTTGTGGTCGCCATCGGCGGCGGCTTGTAAGGGGGTCATCACGTCATCCGGATCAGTGAGACCGCCGCCCAGATATATCTGGCCATCCTCTTCGACAAAATAACCAAGGCGAGTCAGTAGCCGCAGGATGCGTGTGATGATCTTACCCATTAGCGGTTGCAGTGCGGCGTGGGTGGGTGCGCTGTTCGCGTTGCCGCTGACCCATTCCGGCAACTCCGCCGAGTTGGTCGCACGCTGCTTCAAGCCGAGCAAAGACGTCCCGCTCACTGGCCTGGCAAAGGTGCCAAGAATCATTGAAACGCAACGCCGGGCGTACGCCGAACAGTGCTACGAGCGAATGGACCGTGCTGCGGCATTTGTGCTGGGTGAGCCAGGCGCAAAAATCCACTCACTTTGTACGATACCGGACGATGCACAAAGTGGTTTCCTCGTTTCTGGCCAGATTCGTTTCTCTGCTACGATGTATTGATGAAGGCGTAGCAAGCGCACCCCTTCATCAATTGAATAGCGACTTTGATGCGGGCGGTCATTCGACCACGCCTGCACGAGAATGCCTTTGACCGGGAGTAAATAGAAGATGAACGTAACGAGCGCGGCGATTACAGGCCCGTCACCAGAAACGATGAAAGAAAAAGCCGCGCCCGTCAAATGGTTTTTTGTTTTTGCCATCATCGTGGCTGCGGGCGTCCTGTCTGGTTTCTATGCCGTCAACGACTACGCCAGCGGCACAGGTGCCCTTGTCAAAAGTGCCAACAATAACAGCGCGCGTTTTGAGGCGATTTTTCGCGACCTCATGCAGGCGCGCTATCGCGCGCTGAACATCGCCGCAGAAACGATGCTGCAAAGCCGCGTAACAGTCGATGCCTTTGCCAAGGAAGATCGCGCGGGGCTGTCGGCACGGATGGAGCCTTTTTCGCCACACTGAAGAAGGACCACGGTATCGAACAGCTCAATTTCTGGACGCCGCCGGCGAGAGTTTTCTACCGCGCGGGCAAGCCCGGTGAGTTCGGCATGGATCTTTCCAATTTCCGTAAATCCATCGTTGCGGCCAATGACAGGCGCCAGCGCATATCGGCCGTCGAGACCGGCGCGGGTGGCAACATCGCGCTGCGAGCCATTGTGCCGG
>JANMZU010000033.1:0-33114 GCA_031383585.1 Betaproteobacteria bacterium | reverse complement strand
GGTCGCACTTTCGGGTGATCCGGAGGATATCTATAAAACGGATGCGAAGGTCAGGCAGTTGATTCCTGACGATCTACATCTGCATAACTGGCTCGATATGGCCCGGGAACGCATTGCGTTTCAGGGTTTGCCGGCGCGTATCTGCTGGGTTGGACTGGGGCAGCGCCACCTACTCGGCTTAGCGTTCAATGAGATGGTGAGATCGGGCGAGTTGAAAGCTCCGGTGGTAATCGGGCGCGATCACCTTGATTCCGGCTCGGTCGCTTCCCCTAACCGCGAAACCGAAGCGATGTTGGATGGATCCGATGCCGTTTCGGACTGGCCGCTGCTCAATGCATTGCTGAACACTGCGGGCGGTGCCACTTGGGTCTCGCTGCACCACGGCGGCGGGGTCGGGATGGGGTTTTCGCAGCACGCCGGTGTCGTCATTGTGTGTGACGGGACGGATGCCGCCGCCAAGCGAATCGGCCGAGTTTTATGGAACGATCCAGGCACCGGGGTGATGCGGCATGCCGACGCCGGATACGATGTCGCTAGGCGGTGTGCGGCTGACATGGGGTTGAAAATGCCGATGGCATAGCGCCATGCTTTCTCATCGTCTCCCGCCCCCAAGGAACTTGTGAATTAACATTTTTGAGCCAGGCAAACTCAAAGCAAACACCGATAAGCTCCGAGCCCGACGTCGCCGCAGTGATGAGCTGTCCGCTTTCAGTTGAGCTACACTGCTTCAACGTACATCTCGAAGAAAACCAGACGAAAATCATGCGATGCAAGAACAGGAACCGGCTCCACTACCGTCACTAGGGCGCATTTACCGCTTCGGCCAATTTACGGTGGATCTGAAGCTCGTCCGCGGCGATCTTCTGGGAGGACTCGCAGCAGCACTCGTGGCCCTTCCCCAAGCCTTGGGTAAGGGGGCTCTTGTGTTCCTGCCATTGGGGCTCGAGCATGTTCATGTTGGCATCGTCGCTGGCTTGTACGCAGCGATTGCGGGCGGGCTGGTCGCCGCTCTCGTCGGTCGTCCTCGGTACCAAATTTCTGGCCCAATTACCTCTGCAGCGGTAATCTCGGCGTCGCTGGTAGCGACTTTGGCAGCTAATCCACTTTTTTCTAGTCCATCAGGCTTGAAAGTGGGAACGATTGCGACACTGGTTTTTTTGGCCGTTCTCCTCGGTGGCTTGTTTCAGGTTCTGTTTGCAGCACTAAAACTCGGCAGGGCTCTCAAATTCATTCCTCAGCCCGTTTTGGCCGGCTTCATGTGTGGTGTCGCATTGCAAATAGTCTTACAGCAAATCAAACCGTTGTTCGGACTGCCCGCCGATTCTTCACTATCCGACCTGTTCAGCCATGCCGACAGGATTCATCCGTGGGCGCTAATCGTTGGGGCAACGACGGTCATTGCGGCCCTGCTTACGCGCAGACTGTCAGATCGTGCGCCAGCACCAATGGTAGGGCTTGCGGCCGGCGCTGCGGTCTATGTTTTGTTGCGAGGCTATGTGGGTGCCGACGCTATGGGGGACGTGCTTAGAGCGTTGCCTGAAATTGCGCTGGTACATTCGCCTCTTCCCGCTATGTTGCAACTCGATTGGTCGAGATTGTGGTTTGGCGTTGCTGCAGATGTCGCAGTGACCGCATTGTTGCTGGCGATTATCGGTTCGGTAATGACTTTGCTGAGTGCGGCTATGGTGGATGCCACGACGGGCTCGAATCAGGATGGCGACCGCGCTCTCCTTACGCAGGGTCTTAGCAACATCTGTTCCGCAGCCATGGGCGGGTTGTTTACTGGCGGCACAACTCTGGCTGTGCTCGCGAATTATCAAGCAGGCGGCAGGACCGCTTTGTCGGGCGCTACGCTTGCCACAATTGTTTTAGGGCTACTATTTGTCGGCGGCGCATTGCTCGCATTTGTCCCGATGGCAGTGCTGGCTGGAATCATGATCGCAATTGCCGTTGGTGTCGTAGACAACCTGACGCGTGACATGCTGCCGAGAAAGCGCGGCGGTAGCCCAATCGACAATCTCCGCGCGGCCAATTTAATCATTGTGGTTTTGGTTGGCGCGACTACCGCATTCGTCAACATTCTGGCAGCTGTTGTAGTCGGCGTACTCGCGGCAACTATTCTCTTGGTCGTTCGGATGAGCACATCCATTGTTTATCGCCTGTCCAACGGCGTGTCACGATCATCGCTCAAGGCGCGTGATGTGGATCAGGCGGCGTGTCTGCGTGAGAACGGTGCAAAAATTGGAATTGTGGAGCTTGGCGGCTACGTCTTTTTTGGCACGGCAGACCGCATGCGAACTGAAATTGAGGCGTTTGCACTCGGCCGGACTACCGTAATACTTGATTTTCGGCGAGTTTATGAAGTCGAAGCAAGTGGCGCCCGCGTTTTGCAGGTTTTGGGTAAAGCGCTTAAGGAGCAGGGGATAGTGGTGGCGCTTAGCCACGTCCAACTTGACGAGCCGTTGGGGCTGTACCTGCAGGAGTATGGCGCCGAACGCTCTATCAATGTGCAGCACTGGTTTGCTGATCTCGATCAAGCGCTCGAGTGGGCAGAAGACTCGTTGCTCGAAAGTTGCGACAAGCCAGTGAAATCGTCAGACGAGATTTCACTGGGTAATGCCGATCTCTTTGCAGACCTGAACGCACTTCAACTTGAGACGCTCAGCGGGTTGCTGCAGCGGGAAGCGTTTGATGCTGGTGACCTTGTATTCACGGAGGGCGATGCGGGTGACAAGTTGTTTGTCATTACCCGGGGTGAGATCAGCATCAAGCTCAAGTTGCCTGGTACCGCTAGGTTGCAAAGGCTGGCGACATTTGGTCCGGGGATGGTTTTTGGTGAAATGGCATTAATTGAGGGTAAGCCAAGATCTGCTGATGCACATGTGATGCAGGGCGCGATTGTATATTCACTTAGCGCTGCAAATTTTGAGCTGCTCAGATTGCAACATCCCGATGTTGCATTCGCAGTCATTGGCAGCTTAACCAAGCAGTTAGCGGCGCGCCTTCGTACGACGAGCGACCAATTGCGAAATAGCTATTGATCGGTGTTCATATCGAGGCCTTGGATGCTTTTGCCGAAAATCTTGAAGCCTTACTGCGCCTTGAAGTGGCGACGATTGCGCCGTGCCGCACAGTAAGAGTCTTTAGTGAGGTAAATTCCTATTTACCGGCGATCGCGTTTTTTGAAAGCCAGTCGCGCAACGCCGCATCTGCTTCCCAATAGTGAAATTTGATGAGCGCAAAATAATTGTCCAAGTGCTCCTGGGTGGGAGTATCTGATTGTTGCCCAGTTTGCTTGCTGCGCGCGGCAAGTTCTAGCTGTTTGCAGTTTGCCGCGACCCGCGGAAATCCCATGCTTGCAGAGGACCCACATAGGCTATGTGCGATTTCTGCAAGCGCAGACCAGTTCTCGGTCGCGAGCAGTCGTTCCATTTCTTCGATGCGCTCATTGGCCTTCGTTTGAAACAACCTGATGAGCCCTCCCACAGGGTCTTGCCCGTCACCGGCATCCCCTTTTGCCGTCGGTAAATAGCGCAGATCTTCGAGTTGTTCAGTATCAAGGATGGGAAGCTCAGCTTGCCGTGGTGCAGCACTGACGGGAGTAATAGCAGGAGTAGATGGCATCGGAGCCTCGGTATTTGCAGGTTGAGAGCTGGTGCTTTTTGGAATCAAGCGTTCGAAAAGGCTTCTGAGGTCCCCGGTACGAATAGGCTTGGAGACGTAATCATTCATCCCCAGTGAGAGATAGTGTTCGCGATCTCCTGGCAAAGCATGCGCCGTCATCGCGACGATAGGCGGGCAGGTATCGTTCTGCAACAAGGCCCGAATATTCTCCATCGCCTTTACGCCATCGAGTTCCGGCATGTGGATGTCCATAAAAATCACGTCGTATCGGCCGGCAGCGGCCTTCTGCACTGCAATGTGTCCATCTCTCGCCAAATCAGCTTCACAGCCGAGGTTTTTCAACATGCCCAGTACGACCTGTTGGTTCACTTCATTGTCCTCAGCAACAAGTATCCGTGGCGCGCGCCCGTCTATCTTGATTGCCGAAACATTGTGGCGCTTGTGATCCGGTCGCAGCGCACTATCAACGTGCGAGTCAGTCCATACCGCTGAACTGGAAGGTGCGGTACGAAAATGCGCATCGTAAATTGGCACCGGCGTATATGGACGAGTCGCAATGTCCAAATTGGGCTGGTGCCGGACCGCACGCATCAATACGTCGAAGAGTTTTCCGCGCCCGGCTGGGCGCATGACCAGAGCGTCGTGCCGAAGCGGTGCGGTCTTTTGTTTCCGTGAAAGTTCGGCACGCGAAGTAGACGACTGGAGCAAGATAGAAAGTCGTGGGACATTTAGTTCATGCCTGTTTTGTTGGTCAATCTCAATGGCTTCCTGCAATTCGGATGTCACATCGTGAGGCAATTCGATTTCGGCTAGCAAAACGTCGAATGGTGGACCCAATTTAAGTGCCATTACCGCATCTTCGGGGGCCACAGTTACGGCGTCAAATCCCCATAGTGAATACCGCTGCTTTTGAATAGCGCGCCTGTTTGCATTCCGGTCGACTGCCAGCAAACGTTTGTGAAGAAAATCGGGTACATCTCTTTGCATATAGGGCTTAGTTGGACCGCGGGTAGCACTGGTCAATAAGGTGAAGGTGAAGGTTGAACCCTTGCCCTCTGTGCTATCTACGAAAACGTCGCCTCCCATCAGTTGAGATAGCCGACGGACGATAGCTAGTCCCAGTCCGGTTCCACCGTACTTGCGGGTGGTGGAGGCATCTACCTGGGTAAACGGCTGGAACAATTTGCTCGCTCGGTCAGCAGGAATTCCAATGCCAGTATCTGAGACCTGACCGCATAGCTCGAGTTGAAGGCCCGCCTTTTGCTGCACGCGGAGCTCAATTTTTATTTCGCCTCTTTCTGTAAATTTGAGCGCGTTGGAAAGCAGATTGAGCAATATCTGTCTAATGCGAGTTGCGTCACCCAAAATGTAGAAAGGCACGTCCTTAGCCATATCGAATAGCAACGCGATTCCCTTTTCACGTGCTTTTTCGGCGACTAGTTCAAACGCCTCTTCGACAACGGGGACGATCTCGACGGCAACCGATTCAAGCGTCATTCGGCCGGATTCGATCTTCGAAAAGTCCAATACGTCATTGATGAGGCGCAGCAGTGTGTCGCCTGAGGCCCGTATAAGCCTGATGTAGTCATGCTGCTCATCGTTCAAGGTGGTTTCCGACAACAAGCTTGCCATGCCAAGTACGCCATTTAACGGCGTGCGAATTTCGTGGCTCATCGTAGCAAGGAACGATTCTTTGGCGCGCGCCGCCTCAGTTACGCGAATGTTTGCCTCCTTCAATTCGACTTCTGCAGTCTTGCGGTCAGTAATGTCTGTTATCGAGCCGACAAACCGCACTGCGCGCGTTTTGCCGTCCCGCTGTGCGATTGCACGCACACGGAGCCAGACGTATGTGTCATTTTTGCGTCTTGTGCGGCACTCAATACTAAAGAGCGCAGTTTCGCCCTTGAAATGCGCGATGACGCGATCATTTACCTCACGAGTGTCGTCTGGATGGACATGGTCCCGCCATTCAAATGCCGGTGGAAAATCAATTTGCGTATAGCCGAGAATTTCGCGGAAACGCTCAGAGAAGTAGGAATCGCTGCCGTGCGACAGATCGATATCCCAGATGCCTTGTTGTGAAGAACGAATAACAAGGTCCAGTCGCTCCCGCTGGCGAGCGAGCTCACGCTCCAGATTCTTGATTAAAGTGACATCTGTGATGGTGCCAATCATCCCGTCAACGGTGCCGTCAGCGCGCTTCAGTATCTTTTTTGCAATAATCGTTTCGAGCTGCTTGCCGTCAGCATTTGCAAAGAAAACCTCGTTGGCCTCGTATCCTGACCGTGAGTCCAGAAGTCGCGCGCTGAGCATCGCTGAATCTTCACTGGAACCAACTGGCAGCAACTCTTGATCCGTCTTGCCTAGAATGTCTCCTCTGCTGAGGCCGCTGAGTTGTTCCCAAGCCTGGTTAACCGCAACGAATCGGCCGTCGTTGTCTTTGCGGAAAATCGGATTCGGATTAAATTCAATCAAATCCTCGGTAAAGTGAGTCTGATCCAGCAGCTTGCGCGTCATGCTCGTTGCAAGTGATTCAGCTTGTTCGCGCAGTCTCGTCAAAAGCAACACCAGCGCGCCAAGTAGCATGGTGCCGAAAATTCCGATGATGAGAATGACACGAGGCAGGTCACTTCTTAGGGTCTTTTCCAGCCCGGGCGTTGACGAAATTTTAAACCGCAGCAGGCGACCGCCATACTCGACCGGAAGCTCTGCACTCATTTCGGCTCTTGAAAGCTGCTCGGAAAATGCGTCCAAGGCCGAAACCAGGCGTTTGTCGCCATCAAAAAGCTCATGAGCGACGAGATGCGTCGAGTTTTTTGCGAAGTTCGACATGATTACCGACAGGTCGATGATTGCGACCGCCGCGCCTCGCGACTGCCCCGGTGTGCCAAGTGGTTTAAGCGTTGATGTCGCACCATAACCCGGCGCCACAACAGCAACAAAATGAGTCGTGGATGCTTCGCCAGGCGCAATAAGCAAAAACGAAAGTGTGACGGCATTCGTGGATTTCGCGCTGCTTATTGCTGCCGACAACGCTTGCGACGTCTGTCCGTCAATGATCTTTTCGATTTCAGTTGCGCTGCTCAGCACTGTTGTGAGCGGTCTTGCCCCTGTAGGCGCGTGCAATTGCACCGCAGCAATGGCTTGGGCGCCACCAATCATGTTTTGTACGCTTGCGCGGACGTAGGTGTCCCACGCAGGTTGGCCCGGGTTGGCGACCGCGGATTCGAATGCAAGTGCATCGCGAAGCAGCCTTTCGACGTCTTGGAATTGCCTGACTAGGGCACGTTTTTCAGTTTGCGCGATCTCATTAAAACGCACTTCATTGGAAGCTCGCAATTGGCGCGAACTTTGAAATGCGGCGAGCAGAGTCGATAGCAACAGCGCCACCAAAATCAACCACGGGAGTTCGATTTTTCGGTTACGTGTTGATGCAACAGTTGCTGAATCATGCGTTAATGGTTGACTCATAGATTGATAGGTTACCTTATCGAGGCTAACTCATGTGCACGATGCGCTGCCCGATGTGGCAGCGGTAGGTTAAGAATGGTTGGAAAATTCAATGGTATCAACTTGCTCCTCAAGTAAAAAAATGAATCACTTTGCAGCTCTAATTCGACTTGGCCAACGCTTGGCACTTCTGCCATTGTTGACTGCCGCGTTTTTCGCGGCGACGGATTCTGCTGCAAATATTTATGCGTTTAAAGACGAGAACGGCGTGACGCATTTTTCCAACTTGCCGCATCTCGACAAGCGGTACAAGCTGGTTTACAAGATTCCTACAGCGCCCCAATTCCGACCTAATGCGTGGTCCGCGAGCGGACCGAGAGTGGTCGATATTGAAAAACTAGTGCCAATTATTGCCAATGCGGCAAGGCTGAATGGGCTGGATGCAAAATTGGTACACGCGGTGATTCGTGCAGAGTCAGGCTACAACGAAAATGCACTCTCAGCCAAAGGGGCGATCGGACTGATGCAGCTCATTCCGGCGACGGCGCAGCGCTATGGCGTCGTGAACGTTTATGACGCAGCAGAAAACATTGCCGGTGGCACGCGATACTTGCGCGACTTGCTAAAAATGTTCAATGGCAACATTGAACTCGCGCTTGCTGGTTACAACGCTGGCGAAAATGCAGTAATCCGCGCCGGCAATCGCGTTCCACCGTATCCAGAGACTATGGCTTATGTACCAAAGGTGCTTAGCTTTTACCGCAGTCCTGAAGTGAGCCGGTTTTAGTCAAAAGGCGAGCCTGACATAGGTGCTGGCGCGGCCAGGGTAGTAACCGTCGACAATAGATAAGCAGGAAAATCAGCTCCCGCCCAACCCATTTCCGCGTCGACCCTTCAGGTTCGACAGGCTGCTAGGCTGGGATATCCGGCGTCAATTGCCTTTCCAGACAAAAAATCTCGTCTTTTAACAGTAGCTTGCGCTTCTTAAGTCGTTTTAATTGCAGTTGATCGTGTATTGGTACTGAGACTAGCGCATCAATTGCAAAACCCAAGTCAGCATGCTCCAGGCGAAGTTCGACTATGCGTTGCTCAATGGCATTTGTTGCCTCGGTACCTGTTTTCATGTCGCGTCTCCTAAGCTTCAATATACCGTGGCATGCAACTGCGTGTATATATCCTATTGCCACGCTTGGAGGGATTGCTTTATCTGCGTCAAAGGAGTGAAATGTACTGCCGTGCATGTGGCGCCTTGGAGCGCAGCAGGCGGACTATCATCATTGCGGCGGCGGGAGTTCAATGCAAATCAGGCGCAACGATTTTGATGTTACCAATCGAATCCAGACTACGAATTCGGTTGCTGTGCAACGCGAAGTTGGGCGGCTGTTTCTTCTGCTGTACCCCGGCGCTTCGCACGGTGCGATGGATCGCGCTTTTGAAGATGCAGCGAACCTATACGCGGGCCGGCATGCGGGCTTTCAGGCATGTGACACGTCTTACCACAACCTGCAGCACATCATGGATGTGACTTTGGCGATGGCGCGGCTATTGGATGGCTACGAGCGTTCGCGCAACGGTACGCCAGCGCTAGGAGTATGTTTTTTTCAACTGGGCGTGATTGTCGGGCTTTTTCACGATGTCGGCTATTTGCGAAAGTCCACCGATACTAAAGCAAAGAATGGTGCGGAATATACGTTGAATCACGTTTCGCGAGGAGCAGATTTTTTGCGCCATTACATGCCGGGAATCGGCATGGCAGATTACGCAGAAGCCGCTGCAAAATTGATCCACTTTACTGGTTTTGAGAAACGTGTGGCGGACATTCTCGTTCAGGATCCCGTTTTGCGTATGGTCGGTACTCTCCTCGGTTCTGCCGACCTCATCGCGCAAATGTCTGATCGGTGTTATCTGGAAAAATGCCGCGATTACCTTTACCCGGAACTTGTTTTAGGTGGCCTAGCCGTCAAGCAAACCGCTAGGGGCGACGAGGTCGTTTTTCAGTCAGGTGACGATCTGGTCAAAAAGACGCCTGCTTTTTTCGAAGGGGCTGTGCATCGACTTGAACATGATCTGGGAGGCGCGTACAACTATGCTGCCACCCATTTCGGCGGATTTAATCTGTACATGCACGCGGCAATAAAAAACGTTGATTTCGCCAAGGGGCTCGGTGCACGAGACGGTCAATCACTGCGGCGTACCCCGCCGGACCAACCAGGGACCAGCGCGTAATATTCATCTGAGGATCATAACGTCGTAGCACTGGATAACGGCGACACTTGGTGTCGCATGGTAAAATTGCGCGAGTGCCAAACCCACTTTGGACCCCTTCCATTTGCGAAAAAGTCATCCAATGCCCGATACTTTCCATCGATCCAACAACCTCGCATCAGTCGATCCTGAAATCTTTGCCATCGTTCAGAAAGAGAATCAGCGGCAGGAAGACCATATTGAGTTAATCGCATCCGAAAATTACACCAGCCCGGCTGTAATGGAGGCGCAAGGGTCCCAACTTACCAACAAATATGCGGAAGGCTATCCCGGAAAGCGCTATTACGGTGGATGTGAATTCGTCGATATGGCAGAGACACTCGCCATTGACCGGGTGAGGACGCTATTTGGAGCAGACCAGCACGGATATGCGGCAAATGTGCAGCCCAACTCCGGGTCCCAGGCGAATCAGGCAGTGTATTTTGCATTGTTGAAACCAGGTGACACGATCCTGGGCATGAGTCTGGCGATGGGGGGGCATCTCACACATGGTTCGCCAGTAAATATGAGTGGAAAATGGTTCAATATCGTCAGCTATGGTTTGAATGAGAGTGAAGAGATCAATTATGAGCAGGTCGAAGCGCTGGCGCGCGAACACAAGCCAAAATTGATACTCGCGGGAGCGTCGGCGTACGCGTTGCGAATTGATTTCGAAAGGTTCGCAAAAATAGCCAAAGAGGTAGGCGCCTATTTCATGGTTGATATGGCTCACTATGCTGGGCTGATAGCCGCAGGCGTATATCCAAACCCAATTCCGTTTGCCGATGTGGTCACATCTACCACGCACAAATCATTGCGTGGACCACGCGGCGGTATCATTTTGATGAAGCCGGAATATGAAAAAGTCATCAATTCTGCGATTTTTCCCGGTATTCAGGGCGGACCGCTGATGCACGTAATTGCCGCAAAGGCCGTTGCCTTCAGAGAGGCGCTTGAGCCGAGTTTTAAAATCTACCAGGCGCAAGTACTGCGCAATGCCGATGTCATGGCCAAGACGTTGATCAAGCGAGGATTGCGTATCGTGTCCGGTCGAACGGAGTCCCATGTGATGCTGGTGGATTTGCGTTCAAAGCAAATCACCGGCAAGGTTGCCGAGGCCGTCCTTGGTCGCGCTCACATAACATGTAACAAGAACAGCATACCGCACGACCCGGAAAAACCATTCGTGACGAGCGGGGTCCGCTTGGGTTCGCCGGCCATGACAACGCGCGGATTCAAAGAGCACGAGTCCGAATTGACAGCAAACTTGATTGCCGACGCGCTGGAAAAGCCGCAAGACGAAGCGCATATCGCGGCTATACGTGCCGAGGTTAGCGCGCTCACGCGACGATTCCCAGTTTACGGCGCCTGAAGTCTGACTGGCGGACGAAATGAAATGTCCGTTTTGCAGCGCGCAGGAAACGCAGGTGATCGACTCACGTGTCAGCGAAGAGGGGGATGTTGTACGCCGCCGCAGGCGTTGCACCGTTTGCCACAAGCGCTTTACGACATACGAAGGCGCGGAACTCAGGATGCCAACGATCGTTAAGTCAAACGGTCAGCGCGAAGACTTTTCCCGCAGCAAGCTCGAAACCAGTTTCCATCGCGCGCTGCATAAGCGGCACGTCGAAGCGGCCAAGGTGGAAGAGGCAATCGAGCGAATCGAACAGGCGGTATTGAACGAAGCCAAGCGGGAGCATTCTTCCGGGAAAATCGGTGAAATGGTTATGGAAGAATTGAAAAAATTGGACCAGGTTGGCTATGTACGCTTCGCATCGGTATACCGCAGCTTTTCGGATGTCGAGGAATTCAAAGACGCAATACGCGAAGTGACAAAGAAGTAGGCCTCATGTTTTCTGCCTTTGACCATGCCATGATGGCGCGCGCTATTCGCCTCGCTGAATTGGGGCGCTGTATTACAACCCCGAATCCGTTTGTGGGCTGCGTCATCGTTAAGCAGGGGCGCGTCATCGGCGAGGGCATTACGCAAAAAGGCGGCAGACCCCACGCAGAGGCGGTCGCGCTAGAAAGCTGTACTGTGTCACCCGAAGGCGCGACGGTGTACTCCTCGCTGGAGCCATGCTGTCTTCACCCAAAATCTCGCGGACCCGCATGTGCAGACCTGCTTGTGGCCGCCAAGGTGGTAAGAGTGGTATCGGCAATTCATGACCCTTTTGACGGCGTTGATGGCGGTGGACATTGCCGCCTGCGGGATGCTGGCATTCGTGTGGAAACCGGATTGATGGAAGCCACTGCGCGCTCTCAGTTGCGTGGCTTCCTGTCGCGCGTCACCCGTGGTCGCCCTTGGGTGACGCTAAAGGTTGCGGCCAGCATGGACGGAAAAACGGCGTTGGCAAATGGCAATTCAAAATGGATTACCGGAAGCGAGGCACGGCGAGACGTTCATCGCATGCGCGCCGAAGCATGCGCAATAATGACCGGAATCGGCACGATTATTGCCGATGATCCCCAGCTAACCGTCAGAGACGTGCCGTGTACTCGACAGCCGCTGCGCATTTTGCTCGACAGTCGTCTTGAGGTTGCAGACCATGCAAGAATTCTTGAAGGTGGCAATGTGTTGGTCGTGACGGCGGCGCACGATGAGGCGCGTGAAAAGCAGCTTCACTCTCGCGGCGCAGACGTTCTGCGAGCCCCGGTTGAATCTTATAAGGGTAAGGTGGATTTAAGCAGGCTGATGGAGTCATTGGCTTCGCGCGGGCTCAACAACATAATGGTTGAAGCGGGTGCCAAATTGAATGGATCCTTGATAGAAGCTGGTGTTGTTGATGAAATAGTTACTTATGTTGCGCCGAGTCTATTGGGAGATTCTGCGCGCGGTGTTTTCGTGTTGCCAGAATTCACCGAGTTGTCGCAGCGCGTGGCATTGGAAATTACTGACCAACGTAAAATTGGCACCGATTTACGAATTACAGCGGCAGTTAGGGGGAATGGGTATGTTCACGGGAATCGTTGAAACAACGGGAATTATTGAAAGGGCGGTCGTAACACCGGAAAACACGCGGCTGACGATCGCCTCGCCAAAATTGGGGTTGCACCAGGTTTCAGTTGGCGACTCCATCGCCGTTAGCGGCTGCTGCCTTACTGTGGTCGACAAAGCGCCGGAAACGTTCTCGGTCGACGTATCCAGTGAAACGCTTTCCCTCACTTCCGGATTGGCGCAGGGGGCTGAAGTAAATCTGGAAAAGTCGCTGCGGTTTGGTGATCGGCTCGGGGGGCACCTTGTAAGTGGACACATCGATGGCGTCGGCTTGGTAACAGCTATGGATGATCTGGGCGCTTCATGGCGCCTGGAAATAGATGCGCCACAGGAACTCGCCAGATTCGTTGCGCGCAAAGGATCCATCGCTGTGAATGGTGTATCGTTGACTGTGAATAAAGTGGCCGATGGTGCGAGCGGCAATGCGCTTTTTGAAATCAATATCATTCCACACACACATCAGGTAACTACGATCCGCCTGTTGCGCAAGGGAATGAAGGTAAATCTGGAAATCGACCTCTTGGCGAGGTATGTTGAACGGATGCTTGGAAAGGAGCCGCTATGAAAATCGCAACAACACCGGAAATTATTGAAGATATGCGCCTAGGGCGCATGGTCGTCCTGGTCGACGCTGAAGATAGAGAGAATGAAGGTGACCTGGTGATGGCGGCCGATTTTGTGACTGCAGAATCGATTAATTTTATGGCCAGGCATGCGCGCGGCCTGATTTGTCTAACGCTTGAAGAAGCGCGCTGCAGGCAACTCAATCTGCCTATGATGGTTGCCGACAATCGCGCCCTACATGGCACCGCGTTCACCGCATCCATTGAGTCTGCCACGGGAGTCACCAGCGGCATATCGGCTGCCGACCGCGCAAGAACCATCCAGGTGGCAGTTGCGGCAAAAGCAAAACCGGATGACATCGTCCAGCCGGGCCATATTTTTCCTATAATGGCCAAGCCGGGCGGCGTACTTGTTCGCGCCGGCCATACCGAAGCTGGCTGTGACCTTGCGCGTTTGGCAGGACGAACACCTGCCGCGGTGATTTGTGAAATCATCAAGGACGATGGCCAAATGGCCCGTCTTCCTGACCTGCAGGAGTTCGCAAAGCAGCATGATCTGAAAGTGGGCACGATTGCTGACCTGATACGCTATCGCTTGATCACCGAGACGCTCGTTGATCAGATTTCCGAGAAGTCCATCGCAACACCATACGGACCGTTCAAGCTGCACGCTTTCCATGACAAGACGGCCGATGAGGTTCATCTGGCGCTCACGCGAGGTGAAATCCGTCCAGAGATTCCCGTCCTGACGCGCGTCCATGAACCATTTACTTCGCTCGATTTGTTTGATTTTGACGCCGGGCACCACGCTTATTCCGTCACGGAGGCCATGCGTCTTGTGGCTGCGGAGGGCACGGGGGTAATCGTTCTATTGCGTGCAACCGAAAATGCCGAATCATTAAAAGCCAGGTTTTCAAGCCCGCCGAGCAACGCGAAGCGGAAGTCAAAATGGGACCCGCGTATGTATGGCATTGGAGCGCAGATTCTGCACAAACTTAATGTGCGAAAAATGCGAGTACTCGCCTGGCCCAAAAACATTCCGTCAATGGCTGGATTCGACCTTGAGGTTGTCGAGTACGTGCCACCATCAAACGAACGCAAATTGCAGAGCGTTGCCTAATTTTCCGAAGGTAGTATGAATTTTATCAACATGAAACTCGACGGCCGACAATTGCGGATCGGCATTGTGCAAAGCAGGTTCAATGAACCGGTCGTGGCTGGGTTGCTAACCGCCTGCTTTGCGGAGCTGCATAAGCACGGGGTGGCGCCTGATGCAATTGATCTTGCGTCGGTGCCGGGCGCTCTTGAAATACCCGTTGTTTTGCAAACAATGGCGCACACACAGAAATACCATGCGCTGATTGCCATTGGCGCCGTAATACGCGGCGAGACCTATCACTTTGAAATTGTCGCCAATGAAAGCTGTCGCGGCGTGATGGACGTAATGTTGGAAACCGGTGTGCCAATAGCGAATGGGATATTGACCGTTAATACTGACGAGCAAGCAATGGCGCGTACTGCCGAGAAGGGTGCAGATTGCGCTCGCGTGGCCATAGAAATGGCGCAAATCATTAAGGCAGTCAGCGCGCCAAAGCGAGAGCAGTCATGAAAAGCGCCAGACGACGCGCGCGCGAGTTCGCGTTGCAAGCTGTTTATCAGTGGCAACTTGCCGGCCACACCTTGGCCGACATTGAGCAACAATATGCGCAGGCAGAAGGATTCGCAAAAGCAGATAGCGAATTGTTTATGAATATCCTGAGTGGCGTCCTGAAGCACTCGGAAGCGCTCATCGCGAGGCTGCAGCCTCATCTTGATCGCCCGTGGAAAGAAGTGAGCCCCATTGAAGGTGCAGTTTTGCTGATTGGCGCGTTTGAATTGGAGCACATGCCAGAAACACCCTATCGTGTGATCATCAATGAAGCTATTGAGTTAGCCAAATCGTTTGGTGGCACCGACGGACACAAGTACGCCAATGGAATACTCGACAAATTCGCCGCAATCTCACGATCAGCAGAGATCGGATTTCAGGGCGCCGAACGAGAAGCCAGCCCGGTGACAGAGAAGGCCGCTGTCAAAGTGTTTACCAAGACGCGGCGGGTAGTGAAGTCGGCGGACTGATCAACACGCTAAGTCAACGTTTACTTTTCTGACTGAAGCGCGGATGTCGCCGGAATTTGAGCTGATTTCAAAATATTTCACGCGACCCGTTGCGAATGCGACTCTGGGCGTGGGCGATGATTGCGCTTTGATTCGTGTTTCGCCGGGTTGTGAGTTGGCGGTTTCTACCGACACGCTTGTTTCCGGCACCCATTTTTTCCCCAACGCAGATGCTGAAAAGCTTGGCCACAAGGCACTTGCCGTAAACCTGTCTGATCTTGCTGCGATGGGTGCACTGCCGAGATACGTTTTACTTGCATTAACTTTGCCCGAAATAGACGAACTCTGGCTTGCCCAATTCTCCAGAGGTTTCCTGCGACTTGCCGGCGACAATAGCGTCGAACTGATCGGTGGCGACACCACACGAGGCCCGCTGTCGATGACGCTCACTGTGATGGGGGAGGTCGGAGTTGGTTGCGCCCTGAGGCGAGATGGCGCGCAGGACGGGGACGATATCTGGGTATCGGGGGATTTGGGCGCGGCGGCGCTGGCCCTCAAACACATGCGGGGCGGCGTCACACTGCATGATGTTGACTTTGCAGAGGCTGCTGAACGATTGCATCGTCCCTCTGCGCGCGTTGCCCTTGGGCGTGCGCTCGTTAGCATTGCGACAAGTGCAATTGACGTCTCCGACGGCCTTGCTGCTGATCTTGGTCATATATGCGAGCAGTCGCGATTGTCGGCGCAGATTCATCTCGACTGTGTGCCTATGTTCCCGCCCTTGCGATCGCTTGAGCCTGCTGACCAAATCGCATGCGCGCTCGCCGGCGGCGATGACTATGAGCTGTGCTTTACGACACCAGTCACAATGAGGTCACGTATTTCGCACATTTCTGCGGACGTCCGGCTACCGCTGAATCGTATCGGCAGCATGCAGCGCGGCGATAGCAAAGTACATTGGCTAAATGACCGTGGCGAGGAGGTACCGCTCGCGCCTGGTGGTTTTGATCACTTTCTTTCGAGGCGATAGGTACTTTGCAAATGCACGCTAATCGCGAGTTTCTTTTCAAGCACCCAGCGCACCTGATCGCTTTTGGCTTTGGTGCCGGTTTGATACCCAAGGCACCTGGAACCTGGGGAACGCTGGTCGCGATACCGTTCTATTTCCTGGCACTTATAATCGGTGGAACTCCTGCTGCGCTTGCATTTGCGCTCATTTTTTTTGTTGTCGGTATTTGGGCATCTTCCGTCGCCGGACGAAGCCTGGGTGTGGCCGATCACGGCGGAATTGTCGTCGATGAAATCGCGGCGTTCATTCTCGTGCTTGCATTTACGCCAGCAGGGTTACTCTGGCTTCTAGCCGCATTTGTATTGTTCCGTATCTTAGATATCGTCAAACCGTGGCCGATCAGCTATTTCGACCGCACCCTGAAGGGCGGATTCGGTGTAATGTTTGATGACCTGCTCGCTGCACTTGGCGCCATTGCACTCTTGATGATACTGCGAAGCTTTGTTTGGGAGATGTCATTGTGATGGCAACTGACCTGAAGAATTGGCCCTATCCCACGCTTTTTGCACACCGGGGCGGAGGAGCATTGGCCCCGGAAAATACTCTTGCGGCGATGGTTATGGGACATAAACATTCGTACTGGGCAGTGGAGTTTGACGTAAAGCTTTCGCACGACAATGTCGCTGTGCTGATGCACGATGCATCACTTGAAAGAACGACTGACGGCATTGGTCTGGTCTGCGAAAAAAACATTTCACAACTGGAGTCATTGGATGCGGGGGCATGGCACCACGAGATGTTTCGTGGAGAGCGCATTCCACGGCTCACCAGTATCTCGCGGTACTTGCAGTCCACTGGAATGATGGCAAACGTCGAGATCAAAGCCTGTCCCGGTCGGGAAGTAGAAACTGGACGGGTGGTTGCAGAGCTCTGTGATGAGCTGTGGCGAGATCGATTGGTAAAGCCGCTCATTTCATCGTTCAGCATGCAGGCGCTGCGTGCAGCGCGCGATGCGGCGCCGACATTACCTGTGGGGCTGCTGGTGGGCGCTCCTGCAGAAGAGCACCTGGCATTCCTGGATGAACTTCATGCGGTCTCGCTGCACTGCCACCATGAGAGTGTTTCGGCGGAACTCGTGCATTTTTTTCACCGCCACCATTATCGAGTGATGAGCTATACCGTTAATGAGCCTTCGCGTGCACGTGCCTTGCTGGAGATGGGGGTAGATGGAATCTTCACCGACAATCTTGAGGTGCTGGCGCAGCAGTTTCCAGAACAGTTGGTAAACGCCGGAATGCCGATCCGCAATTTCAAGGATTCGGACTTGGCGTGGCCGCTCGATATCCCGCCAATTGGATAATTCATCCACATAATCATGATTTTTCGTGTCGCTCGGAGGGTGGGCCATTACTGGTACCTAACATAAATTCTCATGATTTGCCGATAAGCGGTTGGTATATATATAAATTCGTGTTTTAATTTCATTTAATCGTTGTGCAATTTTCCTTCAGCATCATGGATTGCAGCGTTTCCAGGGATAAGAGATGCCCCGTATCGCAGTCTTCAACCAAAAAGGCGGTGTTGGCAAGACCACCACCGTGCTCAATCTTGCGGCGGCGCTCGCTCGTGCAGGCGAAGCGCCATTGGCGATCGATCTGGATCCACAGGCACACCTTTCGTCGTTGAGTGGATGCGCCCCTGCAACTGGTGAAACCAGCATGTACGCGTTTTTTAGTGAAAACAAGCTTTTAAGTGAACTGGTTCGCCAGACGGATCGTAACTGGAGCCTGTTGCCTGCGCACCTTGAGTTGGCCAAAGTGGATACTCAATTTGGCAAAGGTCCAAACATTCTGAATCGTCTCAAGCTTGCATTGATCCGCGAAAACCTCAATGGTGTGCGCCCAGTGATCATGGACTGCTGCCCTATGCTCGGTGTGTTATCACTTTCAGCTATTTTTGCGGCCGATAAGGTTCTGGTGCCCGTCTCTGCCGATTACCTCGCCGTCAAGGGAGCGATTCAAGTGGAAAAAGCGCTTAACGCGCTGGGGCCGGTCATGAAAAAGCGCATCGAGCGTCGGTATGTCATCACGCGATTCGATGCACGTCGCAAAATGTCTTGGGACATCCTCACTACCTTCAGCGAAAGATTTGGCAGTGAATTATGCGAAACGCGGATCGCCGAAAGTGTATCGCTGGCAGAGAGTCCGTTTGCAGAAACGGATGTATTTGAGCACGCACCGGGCAGTCGCGGTGCCCAGGATTATCAGTCGTTGTACGAAGAGCTCAAGGCGAGCGATTTTCTCGCACTCGCCGCCTGAGTTTTGAGCGTAGGCGGCGCGCGCCGCTTATTCTTTTCCGACAATAAGGCCAATCGCGCCTTCCAGATCGGTACCATCGCCACGAAATGTATCTTCAACAACTTTGCACTCCTGGATCGTGCAATGGTGATACATCTGTCGAAGCTTCAACTCAGCCTGAGCCTGATCAATGCCCTGAATAGTCAGATTGTCAACGGTCATGCCGGAGCGTGTCTGGATGCGAAAGCCGAATTTTTGCATGTGATGAGTTTAGCGCGATTCTCCATTTGCCGTCTGCCCGCTAAAAGCTGAATATTCAGCTTGGCTTCTGCGATTGATGCCTTATAGCGGTTCACGATGATTCCATCTAGAATGTGAATCAGCATTTTTAACGTCTCGACTGGATTCATCACAGCGAACGCGATGACGAGAAAAGCGAAAAGGCGAAAAACATGAACTTGCGTGACTTGCGCTATCTGGTCGCATTGGCCGACCACAAACATTTTGGACGTGCCGCCGAAGCCAGTTTTGTTTCCCAGCCGACGCTGTCGACACAACTCAAAAAACTTGAAGATGAACTCGGGATGGCGCTGGTGGAGCGCAATCCACGCAATGTTTTACTGACGGAAGTCGGCGAAGCTGTGGTGAGACGTGCCAAGATAATCCTGCGCGAAGCCGATGAAATCAAGGCGATTGCGCGACGCGCAAAGGATCCTGAAGCCGGCACTGTTCGCATCGGCATTTTCCCGACACTTGCGCCATATCTTCTGCCACATGTTGTTCCAGAAATCGTCAAGAAATTTCCGAAACTCGAATTGATTCTGGTGGAGGACAAGACCGATGCCATTCTGAAAAAACTGCACGACGGTGAGCTTGACGCAGGGCTGCTGGCACTACCGATTCACGATGACACGCTTCATGCGGAATTTTTGTTTGAGGAAGCCTTCGTCCTTGCGTTGCCAAAGCATCACCGTCTGGCAAAGGCAAAACGCGTGAAACTGGCAGACCTCTCCCTTGAAAGCTTGCTGCTGCTCGATGACGGACACTGCATGCGCGATCAGGCGCTAGAAGTTTGCGCGATGACGGGCGCCACGGAAAAGCCGGGTTTTCGCGCGACGAGTCTTGAGACATTGCGTCACATGGTCAGTGCCAACGTCGGTATTACATTGCTTCCCGCACTATCGGTCCATTCGCCAGCGCCAAATTCGCCCGGCATTTGCCTGATTCCATTCAGCGAACCGGCCCCGCATCGGCGCATTGCAATGATTTGGCGGCGCACATCGGCGCTGACCGCGTTTTTGCACCAGCTGGGTCCTCTGCTTAAACAGTTCGATCCCAAATTGCTTAGGGCGCCAAAGCAGTAATTGGTCGGATCGCAGACGGCACGAACGGTCTGATGCAATCGACAGCGCTAGCGTGAGCGTCATGACAATGCGCAGCTGTTCGAAAGGCATTTCGCTTTCTCAAAAAACACCGCGCAGCAGGCAGGGAGCACGAAGTGCGGGATTTCAATATTACAATTCGGTATATAAAATAGAAATAAAGTATTTATCTATATATAAGGCTGGCGTTACCATTCTTACCTGCCAATAGAGGATGCGACCGATTCACCACTTTCTGAGTCCCGCAGACAGTAGTGATGCGAACCATATATGTACAAATACGATCAATACGACCAAATCATTGTTGACGAACGCGTCGCACAGTTTCGTGATCAAACACGGCGCTATCTGGCAGGTGAGCTGACCGAGGACGAGTTCCGGCCATTGCGCCTGCAAAATGGCTTGTACATTCAAAAGCATGCGCCGATGCTGCGTGTGGCCATCCCGTATGGCCTGATTTCCACACACCAGCTACGGATGCTTGCCGAGATCGCGCGTAAATATGATCGTGGCTATGCCCACTTCACGACGCGCCAGAATATCCAGTACAACTGGCCCAAGCTTGAAGCTGTACCCGATATCCTTGCCGACCTCGCCAGCGTGGAAATGCACGCCATCCAGACGTCAGGCAACTGCATCCGCAACACCACGTCGGACCAATTTGCCGGAATCGCCTATGACGAGCTCGTCGATCCACGTCCGTACGCGGAGTTAATCAGACAGTGGTCCACATTCCATCCTGAATTTGCGTATCTGCCGCGTAAATTCAAAATTGCGGTCAACGGCGCCATTGAGGACCGCGCCGGTACCTTGTTCCACGACATCGGCGTGCACGCTGTGCGCGATGCCGCTGGCGAAGTCGGGTTCCGGATTCTGGTTGGCGGCGGACTCGGACGCACACCAATTCTCGGTCATGTCGTTCGTGAATATCTGCCCCGTGAACATCTTTTTACCTATCTGGACGCAATCCTGCGTGTGTATAACCGCTTCGGCCGTCGCGACAATATGTACAAGGCGCGAATCAAGATATTGGTTAAGGAATTGGGACTCGCCCAATTTACTACGGAAGTTGAAGCCGAATGGATGAATCTCAAAGACGGCGTATCAACACTGACGCAGGGTGAAATTGATCGCGTCGCAGCGTTCTTTGTCGATCCGCAATACGCAGTTCTGCCGGCTATCAATGCTGAATTTGAAAATTATCAACTTGAGAACAAGGCCTTTGCCCGCTGGGTATCGCGCAATGTATTCGGCCACAAGCAAGCGGGATACGCTGCGGTCACGTTGTCGCTGAAAAAGACCGGTATAGCGCCTGGGGACGCCACCGACACACAACTCGATGCTGTCGCTGATCTAGCTGACCGCTTCAGCTTTGGCGAAGTCCGTGTCTCCCACGAACAAAACCTGATTCTGGCCGACGTAAAGAAATCCGACCTGTTTGCGGTATGGGAGAAAGCGAAGGAAATCGGTTTTGCCACGCCCAACATCGGCCTGCTGACGGACATCATCGCCTGCCCCGGCGGCGACTTTTGCTCGCTCGCAAACGCCAAATCCATTCCCGTGGCCGAAGCGATACAGCGCCGCTTTGATGATCTCGACTATCTGTTCGATATCGGCGACATCGCAATCAACATTTCCGGCTGCATGAATGCCTGCGGCCATCATCATGTGGGTCATATCGGTATCCTCGGCGTAGACAAGCACGGCGCGGAGTTTTATCAGGTGACTATCGGCGGCTCGCAAGGACTGGATGCCGCACTTGGGAAAGTGATTGGTCCCTCCTTCGCGCAGGATGATATGGCCGACGTTGTGGAAAAGCTCATCGCGACATATGTCGAACTGCGACACGAGGATGAGCATTTTCTGGATACCGCAAAGCGGGTTGGCATCGAGCCCTTCAGGGCGCGCGTCTACGACAGGAAAGCCAGCCACCCTGTATCGGAGGCCGCAAATGTCTGAGGTGTGCTACATCATCCGCGATCGCGAAGTGATCGCCGACGACTGGCAACTGGTGCCGGCTATTGCAGAGGGTGCCGCTGCCCATCTGCCCGATGGCAAGTTGATCGTGCCTCTAAACGTCTGGTTAGCACAGACCGACGCGCTGATCGAACGTAAACAACCAATCGGTGTTTGGTTGGACAGCAATCAGGATGCGGCCAATATAGCCAACGCCTTGAGCAACTTTGCCGTAATCGCAGTGAACTTTCCAAAGTTCGCCGACGGGCGCGGCTATTCGATTGCGGCATTGCTGCGCAGCCGCTATGGCTACAAAAGCGAGCTGCGGGCAATCGGCGACGTGCTGCGGGATCAATTGTTTTACATGCAGCGTGTCGGCTTCAACGCTTTCGCAGTACGGGCAGACAAGGATATTCACGACGCGCTGAAGGCGCTCAAGGATTTTTCGGTCACCTATCAGGGCTCGGTCGACCAGCCACTGCCGCTATTCAGGCGCCGCCGGGTTCCGGAGCTGGTGTGATGGCAACAATCGTCTCAAACCTTGCGCTGGCAGGCAAAGTCAGCAAATTGCGTGGTTTGCTCGCCCGAATCGAGCGCGAGTTCTCGCCAGCGTGCTTTGCCAACAGTTTCGGTGCGGAAGACATGGTCCTCACAGACCTAATCGCACGCGAGTTTCCCGGTATTCAGATTTTCACGCTGGATACCTTGCGCCTGCCGAAAGAGACGCGTTCGCTGATCGATATCGTCCGTAAGAAATATGGCTTTCGTCTCGCCACGTACACGCCCATCTTTGAAGTGGCCGAGGATTTCGTGAAGCGCAACGGCCTCTTCTCGATGTACGAAAGCGTGGAAAACCGCAAGTCTTGCTGCTACATCCGCAAGGTCGAGCCGCTTAATCGAGCGCTGGCATTGAAGAAAGCCTGGCTGACCGGCCTGCGCCGCGAGCAGGCACCATCGCGCAGCGATCTGGGCGAATCCGAATTCGATGCCGATCACAAGCTCACCAAGTTCAATCCATTAATCGATTGGACCGAGAACGATGTCTGGGCTTATATACGTGCCAATGACGTGCCATACAACGCCTTGCATGACAAAAGTTATCCGAGCATCGGCTGCGAACCATGCACTCGCGCCGTGAAGCCTGATGAAGATCCGCGAGCGGGGCGCTGGTGGTGGGAACAGACAGGCTTGGGCGGCCAGCAGGAATGTGGTCTGCATGTGAAGGCTGTTGATATCAGTGGTTTAAAATCAAGGCTTGAGGTAACAGCATGAGTGCCGTGTTGAATAAGCAAGATCAAACTAAAACGTTAGTTGCGTCGCCCAGCGAAACTCCAGACAGCCACCACCTGGATTGGCTCGAATCCGAGGCTATCCACATCATGCGCGAAGTGGTGGCCGAGACAAAAAATCCCGCGCTGCTGTTCTCCGGCGGCAAGGATTCCATCGTCATGCTGCGCCTGGCTGAGAAGGCATTCCGTCCGGACCGCTTCCCGTTTCCGCTGCTGCACATCGATACCGAACACAATTTCCCAGAGGTGATCGCCTTCCGGGATCTTCGTGCGCTTGAATTGGGCGAGAAGCTGATCGTGCGTTCGGTTCAGGACTCCATCAATGCTGGCCGTGTCGTGCTGCGGCGGGAAGATGAGAGCCGCAACGTCCATCAGACCGTCGCTCTGCTGGACAGCATCCGCGAATTTGAATTCGATGCGCTGTTTGGTGGCGCCCGCCGAGACGAGGAAAAAGCCCGCGCCAAGGAACGCATCCTCTCTCATCGCGACGAATTTGGTCAATGGGACCCGAAGAACCAGCGTCCTGAGCTTTGGGATTTGTACAACGCGCGCTTGCACAAAGGCGAACACTTCCGTGCCTTTCCTATTTCCAACTGGACCGAGCTTGACGTCTGGCAATACATTGCTCGTGAAAAGCTGGCCGTCCCAAGTATCTACTACGCCCACGAGCGTTTGGTCGTGGAACGCAGTGGCTTGCTGGCTCCCATTACGGCTCTAACGCCGCCACGCGATAGCGAGGCGCCAGTGCTGCGCAGCGTACGCTTTCGCACGGTGGGTGATATCACCTGTACCTGCCCGGTACTTTCTGATGCAGCGACCATTGAAGAAATTCTGGTCGAAACCGCGGTTAGCCGAATCACTGAACGCGGCGCCACGCGCATGGACGACCAGACGTCGGATGCGTCGATGGAATTGAGGAAAAAGGAAGGCTACTTCTGAAAGGAAGTAACAAGAACCATATGACTAATACTGTAGATACTCTGCGCTTTACCACTGCCGGCTCCGTCGATGACGGCAAGAGCACGCTCATCGGCCGCCTGCTGTACGACACCAAATCGATTCTGGAGGATCAACTTCTTTCCATCGAGAAGACCACTGCACGCCGCGGCGCTAAGGGCTTAGATCTTGCGCTCCTGACTGACGGCCTCACGGCAGAACGTGAGCAGGGCATCACCATCGATGTAGCGTACCGCTATTTCGCGACGCTGAAACGCCGTTTCATCATTGCCGACACACCCGGCCACGAGCAGTACACGCGCAATATGGTGACCGGCGCCAGTACTGCCGATTTGTCGCTGATTCTGGTGGACGCGAGCAGAGGTCTGCAGACGCAGTCACGCCGCCACGCCATCATCGCCTCGCTGCTTGGCATTCCGCATGTGGTGGTGATCGTGAACAAAATCGATCTGGTCGGGTATGCGCAGGAAACCTTCGAGCAAATCCGCCGGGAATTCATCGCGTTTGCGCGCACGCTCAATTTTGCCGAAGTTGACTTCATTCCGGCCTCGGCGCTAGAGGGCGACATGGTGGTGGATCGGGGAGAGCGGCTGAGCTGGTACACCGGACCGACGCTGCTCGAATTACTGGAAACCTCCAAGGCGGCTGAGCGTGCTGCAAGGGATTTCCGATTTCCGGTGCAGCTCGTCGCGCGTACCAAGTTTGGCGAGAAATCAGAATTCCGTGGCTATATGGGACGCATCGAGTCCGGGCGCGTGTCGGTAGGCGACTGTGTCGCAGTTCTGCCCTCCGGTTTGCAAGCCAAGGTGCAAGATATCGTGACGTTCGACGGCAGCCTGACCACAGCCGCCGCACCCCAATCGGTCACCCTGCTGCTGGACACTCAGATCGATGTTTCGCGCGGCGACATGTTTGCCCATGCGGACGAATTGCCAACGGTCACCAATCAGTTCACGGCCAATTTATCGTGGATGTCGGCTCAGCCTCTGGACCTCAGTCGTAAATACCTCATCAAACACACCACTCAGTCAGTGCGTGTAGTGATCGAAACCATCGATTATCGGCTTGACGTGAATACGCTAGAACGCGAAACCGGCGCGACCCAATTCAACCTGAACGACATCGGGCGCGTAGGTCTGAAGACCTTGCGTCCGCTGATGGTCGATACCTATCGAGCCAATCGCGCCACGGGCTGCTTTATCCTCATCGATGAGGCCAGCAACCAAACGGTGGCGGCAGGAATGATTCTCGGTGAGGCCGACAATGGCTAAGGTCTACTTGGTCGGGGCAGGACCCGGCGCACCTGATTTGCTTACCCTGCGTGCCGCACGCTTGTTAGCGGAGGCCGATATCGTCTTTTACGACGCGCTGGTGCATCCGGAAACGGTCGCGCTTGCAGTCGGGGCCAGAAAAATCTCGGTGGGCAAACGGGCTGGACAAGTCTCTACTGACCAGCGTTTCATCAATCGGCAGCTCGTTGAAGCTGCCCGCCACTATCAAATAATCGTCCGCCTGAAAGGCGGCGACCCGATGATTTTCGGGCGCGCCCAGGAAGAAATCGATGCGCTTAAAGCCGCAGATATTGCCTTTGAAATAGTGCCGGGTGTCACAGCTGCGCTGGCCGCGAGCGCGTCGCTGGGCATATCACTGACGCGCCGAGGAGTTGCACGTAGCGTAAGCTTTGCGACGCCACGTATCGGCCCAAATGCGCTTGAAAGCGACTGGCTGGCCAGCGCCGCCGCCGCTGATTCGGTCGTGCTCTACATGGCAGCCGGACAGGCGCCGCAAATTGCTGCAGCACTGATCGGCGCAGGCAGAGCCGCAAGCACCCCGGTTGCGGTCGTCGAAAATGCGTCGCTCGAGAACGAACAGCGTATGTTCACTACGCTCGCCGGTCTTGCCGCTTCCAGCCTGAAGCTTGCTGGCCCCGCAGTCTTATGTGTTGGGGATGTCTTTGCCGCCGAGGCAGTGTCCGTTGCAAGCGTAGAGCACCAATCGCGAATGCGCGAGACGCGCGCATCGCGGTGTCTGGTCAGCTGAAGCACTTCGACCTGTCGGACGTGCCGATTGCTGCGCGTCACGAAATCACTAACGCAAGCACTGGTGCGGCTTTCAGGCAAGTTTCGCCCGGAGTGGCGCATGGATGCTGGAGTTTCGCGCTAAGGAAACGGCGAAAAGTCCGGTAAGCTACAATTTGAATCGGAAATGAAATGTCTCTAAAAAATCAGATTGATAAAGGCGCTGCGTCTGCAATATTCGTCGCAATCGGCAGCTTGCTGATTGCTGCCCCGCTATGGGCTGCCGAATTTGCTCTGCTCAATGCCTCCTACGATCCGACGCGCGAGCTTTACGCCGACTTCAATAAAGCCTTCGCCAAACAATACCAAGCGAAAACCAAAGACAAAGTCACCATCAAGCAGTCGCACGGCGGCTCCGGTAAACAGGCGCGTTCGGTCATAGACGGACTAGGTGCCGATGTGGTGACACTGGCATTGGCAATGGACATCGACGAAATTGCTGCCAGGTCCAAGCAACTGGCTGGCGACTGGCAGAAGAAGTTGCCGAACAATGCTTCGCCGTACACGTCGACCATCTTATTCCTGGTGCGGAAGGGCAATCCCAAAGGCTTGAAGGACTGGGATGACTTGACCAAACCGGGCGTCAGCGTAATCACGCCGAACCCGAAGACCTCCGGCGGCGCGCGCTGGAACTATCTGGCCGCCTGGGGATTTGCCGACAAGAAGTTCGGCAACGACCAGAGCAAGTCAAAAGCCTTTGTCAAGGCAATCTACAAAAACGTACCGGTACTCGATTCGGGCGCCCGCGGTTCCACTACAACCTTTGTCGAACGTGGCGTCGGCGATGTGCTGCTGGCCTGGGAAAACGAAGCTATGCTGGCACTGAAGGAACTGGGGCCGGATAAATTCGAGATTGTCGCGCCCTCGCTCTCGATCCTCGCTGAGCCACCGGTTGCGGTCGTCGACAGGGTGGTGGACAAGAAGGACACACGCAAAGTCGCGCAGGCGTACCTCGAATATCTCTACACCGACGAAGGTCAGGAGATCGCCGCCAAGCACTACTACCGGCCACGCAATGAGGTGATCGCCAAAAAGTACGAGAAACAATTCCCTAAAATAGCGCTGATCAACATCGATCAGGCATTTGGTGGCTGGGCGAAGGCGACCAAAACGCACTTCATTGACGGCGGCACTTTCGACCAGATCTACCAGCCTGGGGCGAAATAGGATTCGCCATGACAGAAGGTGCGTTCAGCCGGCCGTACAGCGTGCTGCCAGGCTTCAATCTGGCGCTGGGCTTCACGATCTTCTATCTCAGTCTGATCGTTCTGATCCCCCTGTCTGCGGCATTCATCAAGACCTTTACGCTGACCTGGGAGGCATTCTGGACAACGGTGACGGCGCCACGGGTGCTCGCTTCATATTGGCTGACTCTGCGTACCTCATTGCTGGCAGCCTTGATCAATGCTGTATTCGGCTTGCTAGTTGCCTGGGTGCTGGTTCGCTATAAGTTTCCCGGCAAGCGCGTCATCGATGCGCTGGTCGACCTGCCGTTTGCACTACCCACGGCCGTGGCCGGTATCGCGCTCACGGCGGTGTACGCGACCAATGGCTGGCTAGGGAAGCCGTTGGCAGAGATGGGCGTGAAAGTCGCCTTCACGCCACTGGGCATCCTGGTGGCCCTGACATTCATTGGCTTGCCGTTCGTGGTGCGAACTGTGCAGCCGGTTCTGGAAGATCTGGAGAAAGAGCTCGAAGAGGCGGCGCATTCGCTGGGCGCGTCGCAATGGCAAACCTTCCAACGCGTCATTTTCCCAACCGTGCTTCCTGCTGTTGTCACTGGTTTCACGCTGGCGTTTGCCCGAGCGCTGGGCGAGTACGGTTCGGTAATTTTCATCGCCGGCAACATGCCGATGGTTTCGGAGATCACGCCGCTCATCATCATCACCAAGCTTGAGCAATACGACTATGCAGGTGCCACCGCGGTGGCCGTCGTGATGCTGGTGGCTTCGTTTCTGCTGCTGCTGGCAATCAATACGCTGCAATGGTGGTCACGAAAGCGGCGCGCGCAGGAGAGCGTTTAGCGATGGCCGCAAGCCTCATCTCCGCAACTTCACCCTTGCACCCGCCAGCTCGCAAATCAGCGTCTGTGCGCCGTACGATTCCCTGGGTGCCAATTGTTCTCATCACGATTGCGCTGCTGTATCTCGCGCTGTTCTTGTTTGTGCCGCTGGCGGCAGTGTTTTATGAAGCACTTCGCAAAGGTGCAACCGTCTATTGGGCAGCTATAAGCGAGCCCGATGCGATCTCCGCTATCAAGCTCACCTTTATCGCGGCTCTGATCGCTGTGCCGCTCAATCTGGTGTTTGGTGTAGCCGCAGCGTGGGCTATTGCCAAGTTTGATTTTCGCGGCAAGAGCTTGCTCATTACATTGATCGACCTGCCGTTCTCGGTCCCCCCGGTTATTTCGGGCTTGATCTACGTGCTGATATTTGGATTGCAGGGCTGGCTGGGGCCGTGGCTGTCCGAGTATGACGTGAAGATTATTTTTGCCGTACCAGGGATTGTCTTGGCAACCATTTTTGTCACCTTCCCGTTTGTTGCGCGCGAACTGATTCCGCTGATGCAAGCGCAAGGCCGCGAAGAAGAAGAGGCCGCCGCCGTGCTCGGCGCCAGTGGCTGGCAAACGCTCTGGTACGTTACGCTGCCGAACGTAAAATGGGGCCTGCTGTACGGTGTCATCCTCTGCAATGCGCGCGCGATGGGCGAATTCGGTGCAGTCTCGGTGGTGTCCGGGCATATTCGCGGTGAGACCAATACACTACCGCTGCACGTTGAGATTTTGTATAACGAATATCAGTTTGCAGCCGCGTTTGCCTGCGCCTCGCTGCTGGCGCTGCTGGCGGTCATTACACTGGTGATCAAAACGATTGTAGAAATTCGCTTTGAACAGCGTGAGAAAGAGTTCAGTCCATGACGATACAAGTCCTCGACATTTGTAAGCGCTTCGGCACCTACGATGCGCTCAGCGGCGTCAGCCTCGAAATCAAGCCCGGCGAATTGGTGGCGCTGCTCGGCCCGTCGGGTTCCGGCAAGACGACGTTGCTACGCGTGATTGCGGGCCTGGAAAAGCCCGATAGTGGCCGAATCATATTCAACGATGAAGACACCACCGAGACGCGGGTGCAGGAACGCGAGGTCGGCTTCGTGTTCCAACACTACGCCTTGTTTCGCCACATGAGTATTTTCGAAAACGTGGCGTTTGGTTTGCGCGTTCGTCCGCGCGCTCTGCGCCCCTCTGAGAACGAAATCAATCGTCGCGTGCACGACTTATTGAAATTGGTGCAGCTCGACTGGTTGTCCCATCACTATCCGCACCAGCTTTCCGGTGGACAGCGACAACGCATCGCGCTCGCCCGGGCGCTGGCGATCGAGCCGAAAGTACTGCTTCTCGATGAGCCCTTCGGTGCCCTCGATGCCAAGGTGCGTAAAGAATTGCGCCGCTGGCTGCGTCGCCTTCACGACGACATCAATCTGACCAGCGTGTTTGTCACGCACGATCAGGAAGAAGCGCTGGAAGTTGCTGACCGTGTGGTGGTGCTCAATAACGGCAAGATCGAGCAGGTCGGCACGCCTGACGAAGTCTATGACCATCCCGCGACACCGTTTGTGTACCAGTTTCTCGGCAATGTGAACCTGTTCGAAGGCCGCGTTCACAACGGCGTCGCTGATGTCGGTGGTGGACGCATCCTGACCCCGGAGCATCACGGCGTGGCCGATACGGCTGCAACCGCCTACGTGCGGCCCCACGACATAGATATCGCCAGCGCAGCGGGCAACGATACGGTGGAGGCCACGCTCAATCACGCCACCAGAATTGGCTCGGTGGTGCGTCTGGAGTTATCGCGCAAGGACAACGGCGCGCTGGTGGAGGTCGAGCTTTCGCGTGAACGCTTCGAACACCTCAATGTCACCGCGGGCAATCTGGTCTATTTCAAGCCGCGCCGTGCGCGCGTTTTTCTAGCCGCAAACCAGGACAGCAGCGCGGCATGAACCATGACCGCACCGCTAAACGAGGCTGAGGAAATTTTTGCGCGCGCCGCCCAGCGTGCGGTCGCGGCATCGTTACCCTATGCTGGAGAGGTCACGCCGCAAGAGGCGTATCGCTTGTTTTCCGATCACGGCGCAAAAATAATCGATGTGCGCAGCCACTTTGAGAACAAGTTCATCGGGCGCATTCCGGGAGCGCCGTTGGTTTCCTGGAAGCACTGGCCGGGTGGCGATCCCAATCTGAATTTCCTGGTCGAATTTAAAGCGCAATGCTCGCCGGGCGATGTCGTCTTGTTCCTTTGCCGTAGCGGCGTCCGATCACACGCAACAGCAAAAGTGGCGGCTGCCGCTGGATATAAACACGCATTCAATATCCTCGAAGGCTTTGAGGGCGATCTTGACAACGGCAGCCAGCGCGGCAACGTAGGTGGCTGGCGCAAGGCGGGACTACCCTGGGAGCAGGACTGATTCTACTGGCGAACCTGGATTGAAACTGCCCGACTGGCGGGGTGTTTGGAGCCAATGTCGTCCAGGAGTCGCGCCAGCTGGCGATCTTGGTGAGAAATGTGGCGCTAAGCAGTCCATCCGCAGAGCACGTGCAGCGAAATCAGTATTTAAGATTCACCATTGTGGGCGCAGCGTTGGGCTGCAGCGTAACTACATAGAGGTTGTCGTAGTCGTCCTCTCCGACAATCACGGTTGCGCCGACTCCCAGCAGCTTGATGATCTCCGGTACGGTGTTGCTATGCCCGACTACAAGCACGACGTCGTCTTTCGCGTGCGAGCGAATCCTCGCAATCAGGGTATCCATTTCCTTGCCCGCAATGACACTGGCGGTAACGCCGAGGCGTTTGGCCGTCGGCGCCGCCTGTAAGATCGTGCGACGGTATTGTGTGGTGTAGATGGAGCGTACTTTAGAGGCGGCCAGCATATTTGCCAGACGTTCTGCACGTGCCGCTCCTTCGGGAGATAACACCGGATCGGCTGAGGCATCGAGTTTCTCGCCATGACGAACGACCAAGACCGTTTGCGCCGACGCTGATTGCAGTGTCAACGTGCAGACAGCGACCAGCGAGGTGGCAAATAGCGCCAACCGTGAGGCAATACTTACTTTCTGGGGCATGGCGGCTGCTCTCACAACAAGGTGTTGGGCCGCACACTTTATCTGCCGACGTTCAAGGCCGCAACTGCCGCATCTCGTTTGTCTGCCAATCGTCTCGAAATCGGCAAGGCCTTCTGCAGCGCGAATCTGCGACGCTAAAGATGACAGCTGATTACGGGTTTCTCCTACGGATGGTTTGCGGGTCTGCGAACTACTATCTGAAGGTACGCGAGTCTTTCGGCGGTCGATCAACCGCAAATGACGACAATTTCTCAATCAACGAGGAGATAACCATGGATCAATCAATCGAGTCCCCCAGCGAAACACTCTGGCGTCTTATCAAAGATATTCACTTTGCGATGTTCACCACGCGCCATCCCAACGGGCATTTACACTCGCGCCCGATGACCACGCAAAACTGCCGCATCGAAGCGAACGATTCGCTATGGTTTTTCATGTCGCGCAAAAGTTCGCCCGTTAGCGACTTGGTTGCTGAACCAGAGGTAAATGTGGTTTACGCGCACCCAGGCAAGGATAGTTATGTGTCGGTTTCCGGAAGGGCCGTTGTCGTCGACGATCTTCGCAAAAAGATCCAACTCTGGACGAAGCTCGACGAGGCCTGGTTCCCCGGTGGCCCGGCCGACGCAGATCTGGCGCTGGTGCAAGTGAAAATTTCGCATGCGCATTACTGGGATGTGGAGGCCAACAAAGTTCGCCAGATTTACGAGATGACCAAAGCGGCGGTTACTGGAAAGCCGCCGGCCGATCTTGGTCGCGAAGGTGAAGTCAGGATGTCGGGCTCGCATGGCTGATGTGCTGCACGGCTGGTTCGCAACCGACCCGCAAGAGCTGATGCACGATCTGCTGGAATTGATTAGGCAATAAACATGCACACGGTCATCGCGGTAGGTGAAACTCTAGCACTGGCGCGGATTTCAGCGCATAAGCGTTCCGAAGACCGCACAGATACTCGTGTCTTATCGCAGCACGCTACTGTTGCGACTGATGGAAACTGCCGTTTTGGCGACTGGCAATTGTGACGCAGGCGGCAACGGCAACGCCAGTCGTAAGGATCAAGCGGCGCTGGCCGCTCATCATATTCGCTGTTGCGCTGATGTTGTTTGCAGCTGTGGGCATTGGCGAATTGGCCGGCTGGCCGTTTTTGGCCGCGCCGCTCGCGAAGTTGCTGTCCGACAAGCTTGATCGGAGCGTCAGTTTTGCTGCGCCAGACAACACTGGCGCCGCGTCTGGCGGCTTTACCGTGCGTTTTCTGGGCGGGATCAGCGCTAATTTGCCATTTCTCGAAATCGCTGCGCCAGCGTGGAGCCAAACGCCGCATCTGCTTCGAGCACGTCACGTTTCTCTCGATCTGCGATACATCGATCTGTGGAGGACACGCGAAGACCAACCGCTGCGAATTGAGCGGCTGCAGGCGGCCGAACTCGATGGCGAACTGGAGAGGCTGGCGGACGGTCGCGCGTCGTGGAAATTCAAGCCAAACTTGGAACGCGACCCGAACCCTCCCCAACCACTGACGATCCCTCTGTTTGGCAAACTTCAAGTCGACAGAGGCACGCTGCATTACCGCGATGTGCCGCTGAACATAGATGTCAACGCGCAACTTTCTCTTGTCGATGGCGCTGATGCGATTTCGGGCGTGCCTGCATCCCCGGGGAAGAACAGTGGCCCGCCGGTGACGATTGCGGCAACGGGCAAAGTGTTACGCCTAAGTGGCGCCGGACGCTATCGAAATCTGCCGCTCAAGGTCGAGCTGGTTTCATCAGGCTTGCTGCCTTGGGCGGCTGACGGCGCAGCGGCGGTCGCTGTGCCGATCACCTTGGACGCCACCATCGGCAGGGCGGTGTTTGCCTTCAAAGGCACTGCCGCAGACGCGCTTAATCTGAGTGCATTCTCCGGCAGGTTCACACTGAAAGGGCCATCACTGGCCGCCGTCGGCGACCCCATCGGCGTGACCCTGCCGACGACGCCGGCGTTTCACAGCAAGGGTGTTGTCGTTCGCAAGGGTAAGACATGGAACGTTGTTATCGACGAAGCCATCATTGGCGTGAGCCATCTGA
>JANMZU010000009.1:0-2518 GCA_031383585.1 Betaproteobacteria bacterium | reverse complement strand
AACAAGACCACGATTGCCAACTGTACCCAACTGGCCGGGCATGTACACGTCGGCGACTGGGCAACGCTGGGCGGATTTACCGGTGTTCACCAGTTCGTGAAAATCGGCGCGCATGTGATGTGCGGGGTGTCAAGTGTGGTGTTGATGGACCTGCCGCCCTATGTCACGGCAGGGGGCAATCCGCTGGCGGCAGTCTGAATCAACGCTGAAGGCCTAAAGCGCCGCGATTTTTCGCCGGAACAGATCAGCAACGTCAAGCGCGCTTACAAAACGCTTTATCGTTCGGGACTCACGCTATCCGAGGCGAAAGCCCTGCTTGCGGCAGAAGCAAATGCACATCCAGAGTTGAGAGTTCTATCAGATTTTCTTGCCAACTCGACCCGCGGTATCGTCCGGTAAAAAAGCGAGACGACGTGGAAAGTTCTAAGGGAAATAGCGGTACGTCAACTGAGCGATTTTCCGAATTGCATAACTTGATGTATTCCACGGCGTATCTTCTTTATATCTGTGGAATACCAGGCACAGGCCTTACTGTGATACTACTTTTTTTGAGTGGGGAAATGGCTAGTTCGGAAGCGGTGCAATTGGCGACAGTATCAATCGCATTGGAAGTCGTAATCGCGGGCTTCCTTCACTTGGCGGCACTTCTTATTACGAAACTGCAATCAAGGCACGGATGAAAATTGGTATTGTGGCCGGCGAAGCATCCGGTGATCTTCTTGGCGCGCTACTCATTAAGGCGTTGAAGGCAGAGCATCCGCATCTGGAATTCGTCGGCATCGCCGGGCCTAAGATGCAATCAGCAGGTGCCGTTTCCTGGTATGCGATGGAAAAGCTCGCGGTGCGCGGCTACGTAGAAGTGCTCAAGAGTTTTCGTGAGATTCTCGGTATTCGTCGTGGCCTGCGCAATCGCATGCTTAAAGAGCGGCCGGCGTTTTTCATCGGCATCGATGCTCCCGATTTCAATCTGGCGCTTGAAAAGACGCTCAAGCGCGCAGGTATTCCCACCATCCACTATGTGAGTCCTTCGATCTGGGCCTGGCGTGGCGAGCGCATTCACAAGATCAAGGAGTCAGTTACGCAGATGCTGACGGTTTTTCCGTTCGAGCCGGCCATATATGAGAAGGCCGGTATCCCCGCCAAGTTCGTCGGGCACCCGAGTGCGGACGTCATTCCGCAGACTTCGCAACGCGACGAGGCGCGCGTGCAATTGCGAATCAAACCGAGTGAGCTGATCGTCGCGCTGCTGCCTGGCAGCCGCCAGACTGAGCTCGATTACCATGCCGAGCTTTTCATCGAAACCGCCAGGGCCATGCTCAAGGATTTCCCGAACGCGCGTTTCCTGGTGCCATTGGCGACACGCGAAACACGGGAGCAATTCGACAGCGCACGCTGGAAACTGCAGGCGCAGGATATGCCCTTGCAGATATTGTTTGGTCACGCCAATCTCGCGTTGGCCGCTGCCGATGTCGCGCTGGTTGCCAGCGGTACAGCAACGCTTGAGGCGGCGCTGTTGCGTTGTCCGCATGTGGTTGCATACCGGATGTCGCCCACCACCTATCGTTTGATGAAGCGCAAAGCCTATTTGCCCTATGTCGGGCTGCCCAATATTCTGGCCGGCGGATGGCTGCTACCGGAGTTGTTGCAGGAGGACGCATCGCCGGCGAATCTGGCGCGCGCACTGGGCAACTGGATTCGCCACCCTGACGCCGCGCGCAATCTGCGGGCACGATTCGGCGTTATCCACGCCCAGCTCGCGGTTAATAACAGCGAGCGTGTGCGCGATGCGCTGCGGCCTTTTCTGCGCCAGCAGTCTGGCCCTCAGGCGTTGCTATCCTCGGCGGCGCCTGCGTCGGCCGGGTTAACCGCCTAGCGAAGACGGAAACGTGAAGGCGCATCTGCAAATTTGTGGTGTTGATGAAGCCGGTCGTGGTCCGCTCGCCGGTGCAGTCTATGCGGCGGCCGTCATCCTCAATCCGGCGCGGCCCATTCACTATCTGGCCGACTCAAAGCTGTTGTCTGAAAAAAAACGCATCGCGTTGGACGCTGAAATCCGCCAGTATGCGCTGGCATTTTGTGTCGCCAGTGCCAGTGTGTGCGAAATTGACGCGATTAATATCCTGCAGGCCAGTTTGCTGGCGATGAAGCGCGCGGTGGAAGGCCTGGACGCGTCGTCGCTGTTGGCGTGCGAAGTCGTGGTCGATGGCCTGCACGTTCCCAGGGTAGCGTTTCCGTCCCGCGCCGTCGTCGATGGCGACCGGCTGGTCGCAGAAATATCCGCCGCCTCCATTCTTGCCAAGACCGCGCGCGACCGTGAGATGTGTCAGCTCGAAAGCGTCTATCCGCGGTACGGGTTTGCGCAGCATAAAGGTTACGGCACCCGCATCCACATGGAGGCGCTGATGGCGCATGGACCCTGTGAAATCCACCGTCGCAGTTTCGCGCCGGTGCGCGAAGCCGCACGCCGTCAGCAGCTCGCCGCAGCCAGGTAAGCATGAGTTCGCCGCGCTGTGATGGG
>JANMZU010000970.1:0-2128 GCA_031383585.1 Betaproteobacteria bacterium | reverse complement strand
TCGAGCGTGCCTTTGAGCCCCTCATCTACGATGCGGATCGCCATGGTCATGGCGTGCCCCTTCTCAGCGATGCGTCCCGCCTGCATGTGGCCCTCAGCCAGTCCCATTTGTTTGAGCGCCGCGTCGTAGAGCATTAGCGTGAGCCGGTGCGGCGAGGCCGAGGACACGCCGGTGGCGACGTCGACAGTGGCATAAGCATTTGCGGCGAAGCGGGCGTGGTGGGCCATGTGTTTGACTTTTGCAGAGGGAGTAGATGTTTTATTTATCGGCGCATGAAGCGATAGATTGAGTCGAAATGAGGAAGTTTTTTATGTATCTGTCGCAAAAAAATCCTAGTCAGTCAGGCGAATGTCCGCAGCCTAATAGCGGCAATCGTGCCAAATCCAAACGCAGGCGGGTCTTGCCGTTCGATGCATCGTCTAAGAGCGGCTATTCGAATTCGTCCAGACTGCCGTCTGGTTGGTTACGTACGTTGAGACCGCCGTCTGCGCGGCCAGCTTCGAATCCAGCGCGTTGAACTGCTTGAGCAACCTGGCCTGCACTCTAATCAGCCGGTCGTTGATCTTTTCCTGCTCCTGGTCGAAGCGCTTGATGCGCGCGGTCAGTCCGACGGTTTTGGACTCAATCAACCCGTTGGCGCCCTGTGTCTTGTCTACAAACGCCTTGAACCGTGTCGGAAAGGTGTCGGTGTTTCCGGTGGAGGAAATAAACAGGTGATTCAGTTTGTCGAAACCGGTCGCGGTCGCTTTCGCGAGTTTGAGTTCATCCAGCTTTAGCGAGCCGTCGGCCTGCATGCTTAGGCCGATGTCGGCGAGCCGTGTGAGGTCTTCGCTGCCGCCTGGCAAGGCGCCTGATACCAGTGTGCGCATCTGGTTCAATACCGAAACTGCCGTGGTTTCCCCCTGCAGCGTGCCCTTGGTCTTGGTGGTGGCGTCGTATTTGGTGTAGTTGCGCACCATGGTGCTGAGCGAATTATAGGCAGTGACGAATTCGCGCAGTGTGGTCGCCACGCTGGTGTCGTCGCGGGCAATGGATAGCGTTGTTTCGACACCCGGCTTGGCTTTGGTTAGGCTCAGCGTGATGCCATCGATGGCGCCCTTGACCTAGTTGGTGCTGCTGACGATCTCCAGGCGATCGACCATGATTTTGGCGTCCTGTGCACCCTGCAGCTGCGTGATCGGTTGCACACCGACAGCGGTCGGGTCGAAGGAAAGTGCCGCAAGACCGGGGGCATCAATTTTGATGGCGTGGTTGGCGCCGGTTTCTTTGCCGGATATCACCAGGCGCGCGCCGTTGTTATCGGTGACGATGTTAGCGGACACGTTGCGATTGGCCGCGTTGATCGCGTCACGCACGCCCGCGAGTGTGTGGTTGCCGGCATTGATCGTGATGCTCAGGGGTGGCGCGCTGCCGGCGTTGAAGGTGTTGCCGATACTGTCGTAAGTGCCGAGCGAGATAGTCAAGGTGCCAGTGCCGACGGTTGACGCTGCAGTGGCAAAGTTGCCGGTCGCAAGTTTCTCAACCTTGGCCAGTTGCTTTACTTCCAGCGAATATTCGCCGGTCGAAACAGAAGTGCCAGCAGTCACTGTTGCCACTTCCGTATCCGCGATGCTGGTCTTGAATGCGAACAGTTTTTCCGCCTTGCCCAATGCGGAAGCCGCATCGCCGAAGGTGGCGATCTGGCTTTTGAGGATGCCGTATGCAGACAACTGTGACTGCACCGTGGCCTCGCGGGATTGCGACAGTGTCAGTGGCTGGCGCTCGATTGCCATCAGTTGGGACACCATGCTGTTGACGTCGAGGTTGCTGCCGATACCAGGTGCGGAGAGGGCCATGGAGGTCTTTCTATCAGGCTTGTCGCTATGCCTGAAAGCTGATGAGCGGTTTCCCCGATTTCACCATGCGCGCGGCGTGCAGGGCTTCGTTGGACGGAAACTGGCGGAGGATTTCGTTGGTGCTGGTGGTTACCAGGCGCACGATCAGGCTGCTCGCTTGAAGGTTGTATTCGAAGCGAACTTCATTGCCATCTTCGGCAAGCTTTCGGTTGGCTTCAGCAAGCTCGGCATGCAGTTGTTCGCGTTGAACGTCTTGTTGCTTGTGCACCGGGTCAGCTTTGGCGGCGACTATC
>JANMZU010000964.1:0-3084 GCA_031383585.1 Betaproteobacteria bacterium | reverse complement strand
CGGGCGACGGCAAGGCCAATCCAGCGGACCTCACCATGTCGCTCGCAAAAGGCGCACGCAATCGCGGCGTAAAGATCATCGAGAACATCGAAGTCACGGGCATCCTCACCGAAAATGGTGTCGTCAAGGGCGTGCGCACGGCGCAGGGCGAAATACGCTGCGAAACTATTGTCAATTGTGCTGGCCAGTGGTCGCGGCAGTTGGGCAAGTTGGCTGGTGTGAATGTGCCGCTGTATTCGGCCGAACATTTTTACATCGTCACCGACACCATCCCCGGCGTGCATCCGATGTTGCCGGTGATGCGCGACCCCGATGGGTTCATTTATTACAAGGAAGAAGTAGGCGGCCTCGTGATGGGCGGGTTTGAGCCGAAAGCCAAGCCTTGGAAGATGGACCCGATCCCGTCAACCTTCCAGTTCCAGTTGCTCGATGAAGACTGGGATCAATTCGAAATTCTGATGAACAACGCGATCCATCGCACGCCGTGCCTGGAAACCGCGCCGATCAAAATGCTGCTCAACGGCCCCGAGAGCTTTACACCGGACGGCAATTTCATTCTCGGTGAAGCGCCGGAGCTGCGCAATTTCTTTATCTGTGCCGGATTCAATTCGGCAGGCATTGCCAACTCCGGCGGTGCGGGCCGATTGATCGCTGAGTGGATCGTTGAAGGCACGGCGCAATCGGATTTATGGGACGTGGATATCCGCCGCTTCGGCGGTTTTACCGCGAATCGCCGCGCATTGTCGGCGCGTACCGGCGAAACGCTAGGCTTGCACTATGCAATGCGCTGGCCGAGGCAGGAACTGGAAACGGTGCGGCCTTTGCGCACCTCCCCGCTTTACGACATCCTCAAAGCCAAGGGAGCGGAATTCGGCAGCAAGAATGGCTGGGAGCGTGCCAATTACTTTCGTCCGAACGATTCCAAGCCGGCTGAATACGGACTCGGTCGCCCCGATTGGCTGGATTGGGTGATCGAAGAGCAGCGCGCCACGCGCGAAGCTGTTGCGCTTTATGACCAAACATCGTTCTCAAAATTGCTGCTGCAGGGCCGCGATGCCCTGCATGTGCTGCAGCGCCTTTGCGCCAAAAACATCGATGTGCCCGTCGACAAGATGGTTTACACAGCACTGCTAAACGAGCGCGGCGGCTTCGAATCCGATCTCACCGTCATCCGCCTCGCGACCGCGCGTTTTCTCATTGTCACAGGCTCTGCACAGACCACACGTGACATGGACTGGATCGGGCGACACATTGATGCTAGTGAAAATGCCGTGCTGACCGATGTCAGCGCACAATTCTGCGTACTCTCAGTGATGGGACCAAAGGCGCGCGATCTGCTGGCACGCGTGAGTCCTGACGATTTTTCTGCCGAGCGCATGAAGTTTTCGTGGACACGCGAGATCGATGTCGGCTTTGGTCGCGTACGTGCGGCGCGCATGAGCTACGTCGGCGGCCCCGGCTTCGAGCTGTATGTGCCCGTCGTAATGACCCGACATGTCTATCTGACGTTGACGGAGGCCGGTCAGGATCTGGGTATTCGTGATGCAGGCTACTACGCACTCGATGCATTGCGCATCGAAGCTGGCCGACGCGCCTGGGGCGCAGAGCTGGGGCCGGACGAGAATCCCTTCGAAGCTGGATTAGCCTATGCAATTGATCTCGACAAACCCGAGCAGTTCATCGGCAAACAGGCGCTACTGGCCGCAACGGCAGTGCCGCTGCGAAAGAAGCTCATCACCGTTGTGCTCAATTCACCAGACGCTTACGCCTGGGGCGGCGAAGGCATCGTGATCGATGGCGAAACGGTTGGTGAATTGACCTCCGTTGGCTGGAGTCCGAAGGCCAACGCCTGCGTGGGCATGGGCTATGCGCGCGGCGTGGCGGCGCAGAGGGTGCATGTGGGGTCGGCTGTGGAAATTGAATTGTGGGGCGAGCAGGTAAAGGCAAAGGCTTGGGATAAGTGGCCGTCGCAATAACAAACTGTCTTTTCGAACCCGGCACTACCAGGTGAGAATTCTGTGTTTTGCAACGTCGTCAGGTAGCAGATTTCTCACTTCGCTCGACAATAATTTGCAACTCCAGCATTGGCGCGGTTCTTCACACCTTTCCGGCCTGGAAAGCCCGCCAATGCTGGACTTGCGAGAACGCTTTGAGCGTCAGCACGCTGCCGACGGCCTCCTGGTACCGCGCATAGTATCGATTCGCCACCGTCCCCCAGCAACGGGGAAAACTCGGGATGGGGCGATGCCCGCTGCGAAGACACGCGCATCCCGGTACGGCGCAGCCCTTGGTGCTCAGCATAGGCCCGGACAATCTCGGTACCAAAGACTTGACGCAAGCTTGTTATAGTTATGCCTCATTTTCCCAGGTGAAGTCATGCGCAAGTCTTCCAGCAGATCGCTTTTTCTCTCCGCAGTTTTGATGGCCTCGTCACTGTCCGTCGCGGCTGCCACCGTTGCTGCGGCCAAAACCGAGTCGTTCACCCACGTCATCACCATCCAAGGCAAGGTGGCCGGTAAGCAAACGGTGACCACTCTGCCAGGCGGCAAGTTAAAGACCGAGTTCAGCTACCGCGACAACGGTCGCGGCCCGGATATTTTTGAAGAGATCACGCTGGATGCCAACGGCCAGCTGGAGAGTTTCAGCGCGACCGGCAAGTCGACCTTTGGCGCGCCCATCGCCGAGACCTTCAGCCGCAAGGACGGGAAAGCGGTGTGGAAATCCAAAGCCGATGCCGGCGAGGCCGCGGGGTCAGCCTCCTCGATGTATGTGCCGGTCGAGAGCAGTATGGAGACGAACGCCATTGCCGTGCGCGCCTTGCTCAAAGCCAAGGACAACAAACTCGATGCGCTGCCGAGCGGGCAGCTTTCGGTCGCAAAAATTCTTGACGCGAGCGTGACAAGCGGCAAACTGAAAAGGCAGGTGACACTTTACGCAGTGGCCGGTTTCGGCCTCGAACCGAACTACATCTGGATGTGGAAAACCGCGACACCATCGTCGGCGCGTATGTTGGGTGTAGTAGCGCCTGGCTTCTCGGCCCTAGAAACCGGTTGGGAATCGAACGCTGACGCGCTGCTGAAACTG
>JANMZU010000935.1:0-1980 GCA_031383585.1 Betaproteobacteria bacterium | reverse complement strand
TTCGCGACGCTCGGCAGTGGAAATGGAACGCCGCACCGGACGCATTCTTAACACCATCCTCGGCAACACCGCTGACCAGACGGCGCTGTCGATGCCGTGGGCGGGGACGTTCCACAGCGTTGGCGCGCGCCTCCTACGCGAGTACGCTGAGCGCATCGGCCTGCACGAGTCCTTCACCATCCAGGATCGCGGGGATTCGGAAGACCTGATGGGTTTGGTTCGGCACGACCTGGCGCTGGAAAGCCACAAGCGGCGGTTCCCGACCAAGGCTACCTGCATCGCCATCTATTCTCGTGTAGTGAACAGTCGCAGCACGCTGGCCGACGTACTCAAATCGACGTTTCCGTGGTGCGCGGAATGGGACATTGAACTGAAAAAACTGTTTGCAGCCTACACCCAGGAAAAACAGCGCCAGAACGTGCTCGATTATGACGACCTGCTCTTGTACTGGGCGCACATGGTTGCGGATGGCGAATTGGCCCTGGAAATCGGTAATCGTTTTGATCTGATCCTGGTCGACGAATACCAGGACACCAACCTTTTGCAGTCCGCCATCCTGACGGGAATGAAGCCCGGCGGCCAAGGCCTGACCGTGGTGGGTGACGATGCCCAATCCATCTACTCTTTTCGCGCCGCGACGGTCCGCAACATTCTCGACTTCCCCTCGCAGTTTGCCGAACCTGCTCACGTCGTCACGCTGGATCGCAATTACCGCTCCACGAAACCGATTCTCGATGCATCCAATGCCGTGATCGGCCTCGCCAAAGAGCGTTTCACCAAGAACCTCTGGACAGAGCGCGCTTCATCATCGAAACCAACGCTTACGACCGTCAGGGACGAAGCTGATCAGGCCCGTTGCGTCGCAGCACAGATACTCGAGAACCGCGAAGGCGGCATGGCGCTGAAATCGCAGGCGGTATTGTTTCGTACCTCCAGCCATAGCGCATCCCTGGAGCTGGAACTCACGCGTCGCAACATTCCGTTTGTAAAATTCGGCGGGCTCAAATTTCTCGAAGCCGGGCATGTCAAGGATTTGCTGGCGTTGCTGCGCTGGGCGGAAAATCCGCGCGGACGGGTTTCTGGGTTTCGTGCATTGCAATTGTTGCCCGGCATCGGCCCGGTTACCGCTACGCGTTTGCTGGATGCGATGGAAGCGGAACCGGATGCCGGGGCCACAATTCGTGCGTTCCGTCCACCTGCGGCCGCATCGGAAGATTGGACCAAGTTTCTTGCCGTTTATCTGCAGTTGCGCAATGCGGGCGCCGTTTGGCCCGCCGACATGGGACTTGCTGCCGACTGGTTCGAGCCACAGCTTGATCGCCTCTACGACGACGCACACGCACGCAAAGGCGATATCGCACAGCTCAAAGCGATTGCGGCAACGTTCCCCAGCCGCGAGCGATTCCTGACAGAACTGACCCTGGATCCGCCGAGCGCCACCAGCGATCACGCCGGCGTTCCCCACAAGGATGAGGACTATGTGATCCTCTCAACCATTCACTCGGCCAAAGGGCAGGAATGGAAGTCGGTGCACATTCTGAATCTGGTCGACGGCTGTATTCCGTCTGATTTGGGCACAGGCACCAGCGAAGAGTTGGAAGAAGAGCGGCGCCTACTATACGTGGCCATGACGCGCGCCAAAGACGAGCTCAACCTGATGGTGCCGCAGCGGTTTTACGTCCACCAGCAATCGAGCATGGGCGACCGCCACGTCTACGCACTACGCAGCCGGTTCATTCCGGAAGCGATCCTGCCGCAGTTTGAAGAGCGGACGTGGCCGCTGGCTTGCGCCAGCGAGTCTCGCCCGGACGACACCTGCGCCACATCTGTGCGTGTTGATCTGGCGGCCAAAATGAACGCGTTGTGGCGCTAACCTGGCCCCTCGCGAGTGATACTCATTGCTCGCACTCGTCGGTGCCGCCTTTGCATCAGAGCTATGTCATGAAAAAACTTACCAGTTAGTAAAATTTTACTGGTACG
>JANMZU010000919.1:0-2129 GCA_031383585.1 Betaproteobacteria bacterium | reverse complement strand
CAGCGACCACATGATTATCGACATCGGCAGCGCTCGTTTGGCTACCAACCCGGAACAATTTGACGTGATTGTCACGCTAAACCTGTATGGCGACATCATCTCGGACATCGCGGCGGACCTGACCGGCAGCGTGGGCCTGGGTGGCAGCGCCAATATTGGCGAGCATGTGGCCATGTTTGAGGCCATCCACGGCAGCGCGCCCGACATTGCAGGCCAAGACATGGCCAATCCGTCCGGCCTGCTACTGGGTGCGGTGATGATGCTTGTACACATTCGTCAGGCCGAGGTGGCTGCGCGCATCCACAACGCCTGGCTGCGCACGATTGAAGACGGCGTGCACACCGCTGACCTGCACTCCTCGCATAGCGCCAGCCACGTCGGCTGCGCCGCGTTTGCCGACGCGGTAATCGAACGCCTGGGGCAACGCCCGCAGACGTTTGGGGTGGTGGCTTATGCCGATGCGCCGCAGGCGACTGCAACCGCCAAGCCACTCTACACGCGTGCCAAGTCTGCGGCCAAGATGCTGGTCGGCGTCGACGTATTTGTCCATGAGGCAGAAGGCAACGCGGACTATCTGGCAGGCACCCTCAACGCGCTGGCCCCCTTGCAGTTCAAGCTGCAGATGATCACCAACCGGGGCGTCAAGGTTTGGCCGGACGGGTTCCCCGAAACATTCTGCACGGACCACTGGCGCTGTCGTTTCTTAGCCGCTGATTCGCATCGCGAGCTGCGCCATGGTGATCTCGTCGAACTGCTGCAGGCGCTGATGCAGCGCCGTGTTGACTTCATCAAGACCGAGAACCTGTGCACATTTGATGGCGAACGTGGCTTTGCGTTGGGGCAAGGGCAGTAGCATTGCGGCGCATGCATCTAGGATGCGCATGGGTACGAGGTCGGATCATCAGTAGCAGACTCTCAACTGCACATTCCTGCGATCATGCCGCGCCAGAAGTAATCACGATGGCGGGCGCTGCCACCGTAAGAGCGCCTCCAGAGTATGGCGAGCATTGGGCTGCTCGCCAGCTGCAGCCTTCAGTGCATGCCTCCAACCAAAGCTCGGGTTGCGCCAACAAGTTCATCGCGTGGTTACAGAAATGGAACCAGCTGACCTCCGCTAGAAATCTGCCAATGTTTTGCCGGCTGCCCCGCCTTCGTTTCGCTTGAGATCTACACCGACGGCGCAAACAACAGTCGCTGCAAGACTAATCGAGCGCTCGTAGCGCTCGTACTACGCGGCCGCACTCGCAACGGTCGGCAGTGCCGGCGACTTTCGAGCGGCTTCGAGGCCGCGTATCAGCCTGTCGAGCGATACATGTGGTGCGCCATTGCCTGTCTTGCTGAGATGACGCTGCAGTTTCACGATGAGATCATAAATTTCGGCGATTGAGGTGCATGCCTCTATGCGCGGTTGCATGCGATCAGCGCTAGCTCCCATAAGGTGGCGTGCCTCCAATGCCAGGAGCCGCTTGGCGGCATCCAACTCACTGATGGCGCCCTTCGACGGCGGCACCGCCGCAGTTGCGGCGCGCGAAGGGCCCGCAACAGGCTGCGGAGCGGCTGTTGCGGCAGGTGGCTTTTCCGCGATCGAAGGCGCAGTCCAAGTTTGTGCGGCCAGCGGAACGCTATCCACTGATTGCTGGTCCGGCGCCACATATCCCGTCACCAGTAATTTGCCGAGTACGCCATGTACGCCGACGATGTCGCCAGACAACGCAAACAGCTGATCCATCGAGCGAAATCCGTCGATGCGCTCCATCAGACATTTTTGCGCAGGCTCTAACTTCGCGTTTGCCAGCGCCCTGATACCCATATCGGTAACGTGCAACACCTCATCGTCGAAGCGCGACATGTCTAACAGGGCTTTGCTGATTTTAGCGATACTCATCTACGGCGGTCCCAAAGAGAGAGGCACGAACTACTGCGGATCCGGACTGGTTAACGATCAAAAACGAACTGTAGCGGAAATCGCTATCCCTGAAGTCCATTTTTGCGCGTCGTTGACAATTGTTTACAAGATTAGCCGCACGGAACATAGGTCCGCCATTTGCCGAATTTCACGGAGGGCTCGAGGCATATTTGCGCAATTGACATCAATGCGAAACAGCCACTAGTTGCCCAGGCAGAAAGTC
>JANMZU010000910.1:0-4597 GCA_031383585.1 Betaproteobacteria bacterium | reverse complement strand
ACCCCGTCGCTGCCACCCCTCACTGAACGAGGTAGATTGGCACGCCGGCTTTCCTGGCGGCCTTGCGCAGATCCTTGTCCAGGGTTGCAATGGGCAGGCTGAGCCTGCGTGCCGATTCCAGGTACTGGGCATCGTAGCCAGACAACCGAAATTGCCTCGATACAGCAGCCACTGCCAACTGCACGCCTGATGGAGCGGCCATGTCGAGTTCGATGGGCAACTGTCCCAATTGATAAATGAAACCCGTCACGTCAGACTCGCCGATCGTTTTATCATCCTCCGCGCAGCGCAATACGTGAATGGTTTCCGTGTACCAGAGCGCTGGGACCGTCGCGAATGCAACATCGAACGAATCGAGAACCAGGTCGGCATAAGTTCGATCAGCTAATGACCCATCTTGCAAGGCCCAGCGAATTGTGACGGAAGCGTCCAGAACAAAACTGACGGCCATCAGCGGCGTCCTCGCAGCCGCATCTCGGAAAATTGCGCTTGATCAATCGTAGCAGTACGCATCGCCTTGATTGCTACAATTGCCCCGTGTGTCTGTTGCGCAGCGCGGCTCGCGCTTGGAACCAAGTCCGCCACAGGTTGGCCCCGGTTTGTAATGGTGACCCGCTCGCCCTGCTGAACTTGTTTGATGAGATCGGGCAGTTTTGTCTTCGCCTCGTAAATTCCATACTCTCGCATGATCACTCCCCATAAAATGTCGCATGATAGTCTAGTCTACCAATTAGACCAGATGCGCGCAAGGGCTGCATTCACCGGCTGTGTGTACCGTATGACCCCTTTGTAGAAAAATGAGGGGCGCCGATGACAGACCGGTATTGGCCGTTATGTATAGCTACACATAGCGAACAGCGTTTATCTGTCGCGCTACCGAACTCGATACATTCATGAACGCCTCCGCGACAGATAAACCTTGTTGGACTAAACCGCCTGCGAGGCAGTTGCGATAGGGGATTTGATTGTGTCATCCACTCGATGGTACAAATGATGGCACAGATTGTTTCCAGTTGGCGTGTTGAGGATCGGTCGCCATGCCGACAGATGCAGAGATCTACCTTTGATTGACCGTGTCACATCGCCGCAGCGACGTGTAGCGAATGTCGTAGCTGAATGACGCCCACGCCGCTCCCTGCCGGTCACGACATGGCATCGCGTTTGAGCAACTGTGGTTGATTGTCCGCGCGTCACGGTGGCCCCCTGCAAGCAATGGTCTTTCCGGCTGCGCCCGGAGGCGGCAACCGCGCCTGCCCCGGCAAGGTCTGCACCGCCCTGAGCCGCCCAACTGCACAACACGGACAGCGCAACACCTCCACACCCGCCACCCGGCGCATGAACTCGCCTGCCGATTCGAGCGCTTTTGGATTTGCGGCAGGCATCGCCAGTGCCGTCCGCACCTCTGTCAGGCACGCTCGCTTGCACGCCGATGCCAGCACGCCGTAGTGGCGAATCCGCTTGATGCCAGTCGGCAAGATGTGCAGCAAGAAGCGGCGCACAAACTCTTCACCCGGTAGCCTGACGCGGCGCTTGCCGCCTTTATCGTCGGCGCGAACCGACAGCACCACATCGCGTTCGCTGATCGCACGAATACGCTCGTTGGAGATCGCCGTGCGATGGGTGTACCGGCTCAGGTACTCCAGCACCTGGGCAGGTCCACCCATCGGTGTCTTGGCATAGACGACCCATTCGTGACGATACAGAGCCTTTTGCCGCGCACGCCATGCCGCATCCTCCCCTTCCGGGTCGCGCGCGAGTTGCCCCTCCTGCCGTGCCGCCTTGAGTGCTGCCATGAACTTTCCACGGAACACAATCGATAGCGCCTCAACCGGAAACAGGAAGTTCGGCTTCTGTACCGGGCGCTGTCACTGCCCCTGGTTGTCCATTGCGCCGCAGGCTATCACGGCGTGGACATGGATATGCCGCCGTAAGTCTTGCGTCCACGTGTGCAACACCAGACTGAAGGCAGGTCTAGCTCCGCCATTACCGCCGATCCACTTCGGGTTGGCCGCAAACTCGGTCAACGTCTGGGCGGTCGCGGCAAACAGGGCATCGATTACCCAGCGCGGGTGGGCACCATACAGCGCATTGAGACTGTGCGGCAGGGTGAACACGAGATGCGCGTAGGGCACCGGCAACACCTCCGCGAGACGGCCTTGCAGCCAGGCGTCCTTGGCTCGGCTACCGCACTGCGGGCAATGGCGATTGCGGCATGAGTGGTATTGCCAATGCCGGTATTGGCAGTGATCGCAGGCCAGCAGTGTCCCGCCCAGGGCGCGCGTGCGACAGGCCACAATCGCCCGCCAGACTTTGGCTTCTGGTGTTGAGAGCGTGTGACGGGCCAGATAGCGTGTGCCGAATTGGCGCAGCGCGTCGGCCAGCGTAGCCATACTGCGACGCTGAACTAGAGGATCGGCAGTCCTGCCAGCAAGTCCAGTGGGTCGTGATCCTTGGGTGCCGCAAACTGTGGACTGATCAGGTGCAGGTAACGACCGGTAGTGTCGATATGGCCGTGGCCGAGCAGCTTCTGGATGGTGTGTAGATCGACGCCGCCTTCGAGCAAATGTGTGGCAAAACACTGGCGCAGCACATGAATGCCGCCGTTCTTGACGATGCCGGCGCGATGGCGCGCGCCACGATAAGCGATTTGTGCGGTTTGAATGCTGATCGGTTGGCTGCCGGTGTGATCGCAAAACAACCACTCGTGCGGCTGATAGCGGCGGGCGTATTGGCGTAGCGCGGTCAGCAGGGTGGCACTGAGCAGGGTGTAGCGATCTTTAGCGCCCTTGCCTTGGACCACGCGGATGCACATGCGATCTGCGGCACTGTCGATGTCGGCCAAACGTAGCGCACACGCTTCGGAGACGCGCAACCCGGTGGCGTAGATGGTTTGAAGCAATACACGCCGCGCTGGGTGTGTGCAGGCAGCGAAGAGTTGCACAATCTGCTGGCGCGAGAGGACTTCCGGTTGCTTGGCGGGGGCTTTGGCGAGCGGGATCGTAAATCGTTCGCGTGGTTTGCCGAGGACGGTTTCAAACAGAAAGCGCGCCGCGCAAGCCGTTTGGTTCATGGTGCTATAGGAGAGGTGCCGATCCTTGACCATATGCAGCTAGTAGGCCTGGACTTCTTCGGCACTGTAGGCCGCCGGGTCACGTCGATAGTGCTTGGCCATCCGAAAGATGGCCTCAACGTAGGATTGTTGAGTGCGTGCTGCAAATCCGCGCTGAATCATCGCGTCCAACATCTTCTGGCGTAACGGCGTCATGACATTTCTCCTGAAAGCCGGGGAACATTCCCCAGCGCCAGAAGAACTGGCCTTCACCTCTCTATGTCAATTCGCAGTGCAACATGAAAAACGCGGTGGCTGTCTCGAAAGACAGGCCACCGCGCTAGCGGTTTAGTTCAACAGCCTTTATGCATAGCACCCGAGTATGAATAGTGCGATATCGGCTACCATGCTGGCCGCTGGCATTGCGGCCGAACACATGCCTGCCAGCTATTCATAATCACAGCATCGTTAAGCGTGCTGACAACGAGTGATCTCCCGATACGGGGAATCTTCCCTTCCAGGTACCCGCAGTCGGAGCTCGCCTGCATTACGCCTCAAGGTGACGAGCAAACGCTCTGTTGATTTGCCACGTCTTGGGCCTTGGGTGAAGTGTTTCGATGATGCCCATGATGGTCTCATGTCGCGTTGCCGTCAGTTCAAATTTCTTCGGAAATTATGTCTACTACCGCGGTACTCATCACCCCGTAAAGTCCGTGTTTAAAGGGCTTGTGGGCTAGTCACTTTAATTCCTATTCATAATCCGGCGCTATGCATAATGGCCGGGAGCCGTCTCCCGATTGTAAGCTCGCATTCAACCCACAGGCGACAAGTGGGTGTTCAATATCGACATAGAGCACTGCCCGCACTTTGGCGGCCAACTGAAGCTGATCACGGCCGTCGCGGAGCCTGCGGTAATCCAGCGCATCCTCACGCATCTGGGGTTGGCCGTGCAGCCGCCACCGCGCGCGCCGGCCGTGCGGCTGGATCTGTATCAGGCGGCGTGAGGAGTGAATCCGAACTGGATTTTGACATGGCTGGGGGAAGAGTTCGCCATGCGGTGTGGATCACCCCACCGCCAAGGACTCCCGGCGTCGCGATTTCTCTTGTTCCAGATCAAAACGCTCGCCTTCCACAAGTTCACAATAAATCCATCCTGTTTGCCGGTGGGCCGCACTCCTCAGTACAAAGCTTCACGAATCCGGCAAGAGGTCCGACTTTTTGCAAAGGAAACCATTAATGAAAAAGAGGCCATTTACCGCAGTGATGGGCACGGCAGTTTTGGCGCTGGCCGGTTGTCAATTTGCGCCGGACAAGATGCCCGCCGACACCCTTGTGGCCACATTTACGAGCACGGCGCCCAATATGGCCGCCGGTTCCGCTGATCCGGTCTGGGCCAAGGCTATTCCGCTGTCGGCAGCGCTGACCGGCGGTGCCAACTTCGGTGCCAAACCTGGCGACAAGGGCGAATCCAAGGTCACCCTGAAGGCAGTCTATACCGCCGATATGCTCTACATGCTTGTCCAGTACACCGATCCGACTAACTCCGTG
>JANMZU010000870.1:0-4300 GCA_031383585.1 Betaproteobacteria bacterium | reverse complement strand
AAGTCATGGTCCCTCAGCGTGGCGAGTATGAAACCAAGAATGGATGAGCTGGTGACAACCACGCCGCCGACAAAACTGATTTGATCACTCAGCTTGAAGACAAGGACTTGTTACCCATCTATAGTTGACTGAATTACTAGGGCTTTCTATACTTGACTTGTTTACTCGGGCTTTACCAGTTGTTGATACAGGAGCCCGACTCCTATCAGGATGCGCATCATGAGACTCACCACCAAAGGCCGTTTTGCCGTTACCGCGATGCTCGATTTAGCCTTGCACGCGCAGCACGGCCCAGTGACGCTCTCAAACATCAGTGCCCGGCAGAAGATATCGCTCTCATATCTGGAGCAGTTGTTCGGCAAATTGCGCCGCAGTAATCTGGTAGACAGCGTACGCGGCCCAGGTGGTGGCTACAATCTTGCCCGCCCGCTCGACCAATTGACGGTTGCAGACATCATTGTCGCAGTCGAAGAGCCGATTGATTCCCGGCAGTGCGAAGGCCGTGATAATTGTCTGGGCGATCGCCGCTGCATGACCCACGACCTCTGGGAAAGCCTCAATACCACCGTAGTCAATTACCTAGCTGGCGTTACGCTGGCACAGCTAGTTAAAAAACAGCACAGCCAGCCAATGGCCGGCCCGGCAAGCTTGCTCAAGATGCATTTGGAAAAGCCATTGAAGAGTGCCGCAAGAGCTGTAACCTCGGCCACCGTCAGCTAACCGATTCCCGTACCTAAATCTACCTATCATTGCCATGAAACAACCTATCTACCTCGATTACTCGTCGACTACCCCCGTTGATCCGCGTGTAGCTGCGAAAATGATTCCGTTCTTGACCGAGAGCTTCGGCAATCCCGCTTCGCGTAGCCACAGCTATGGCTGGACGTCGGAGGCCGCGGTCGAAAATGCGCGTGAAGAAGTCGCCAAGCTGGTCAATTGCGACGCCAAGGAAGTAGTCTGGACATCTGGCGCGACTGAGTCGTTCAATCTTGCATTGAAGGGCGCCGCAAACTTTTATCAGACCAAGGGTAAGCACCTCGTTACCTTCAAAACGGAACATAAGGCGACACTGGACACACTCCGCGAACTCGAGCGCCAGGGGTTTGAAGCGACTTATCTTGACGTCAAGACAGATGGCCTCATCGATATGGCCGTATTCAAGGCGGCGTTGCGCCCGGATACTATTTTGGTGTCGGTCATGATGGTCAACAACGAAATCGGCGTGATCCAGCCCATCGCAGAGATCGGCGAAATCTGCCGCGAACGCGGTATCGTATTCCACGTCGATAGCGCGCAGGCAACCGGCAAAGTGCCAATCGATTTGCAATCCCTAAAAGTCGATTTAATGAGTTTTTCCGCACACAAATCCTACGGTCCGAAAGGTATGGGTGCGCTTTATGTACGGCGTAAGCCACGCATCCGCCTGGAAGCGCAGATGCACGGCGGCGGGCATGAACGCGGCTTCCGTTCTGGTACGCTAGCCACTCACCAGATCGTTGGCATGGGTGAAGCGTTTCGAATTGCACGACTGGAAATGGCGGCTGAGAGCGAACGTGTTCGGATGCTGCGCGACAAATTGCTCGCCGGCATAAATGGCATGGAAGAGGTTTACATAAACGGCGACATGGAAAACCGCGTGCCGCATAACCTGAATGTGAGCTTCAATTTTGTCGAGGGCGAATCGCTCATCATGGGCATCAAAGAGCTGGCAGTATCGTCAGGCTCCGCATGTACATCGGCGTCGCTTGAGCCTTCCTATGTGCTGCGCGCGCTCGGGCGAAATGATGAGCTCGCACACAGCTCGATTCGCTTTACAATTGGCCGCTTTACGACCGAAGCAGATATCGATTTCGCTATCAAGCTGCTCAATGAGCGCATCCAGAAACTGCGCGATATGTCGCCACTGTGGGAAATGCACAAGGACGGCGTGGACATTAGCAAGGTGCAGTGGGCCGCGCACTGATTTTTTTGAGCCCGCTTTCAAATTAGCGGGATCTGGTGAACGGTATGTTCCGATCACCGAAACTGGAGTAACGAACATGGCATATTCAGAAAAAGTTATCGATCACTACGAAAATCCCCGCAACGTAGGTTCGTTCGACAAGAACGAAGATGGCGTTGCTACCGGCATGGTCGGCGCGCCAGCATGCGGCGACGTGATGAAGCTGCAAATCAAAGTCGGACCCGACGGCATCATTCAAGACGCCAAATTCAAGACCTATGGCTGCGGATCGGCGATTGCATCCAGTTCACTGGTTACTGAGTGGGTCAAGGGCAAATCGATCGATGAGGCTAGCGAGATTAAAAACACGCAGATCGCCGAAGAGTTGGCCCTGCCACCGGTAAAGATTCATTGCTCGATTCTTGCTGAAGACGCAATCAAAGCTGCGATTGCAGACTACCGGGCAAAACACCCGGCCGCTGTCGCAGTCGACGAAGCTGCATAAGGATCGAACAACATGGCTATTACGCTCACAGACCGCGCCGCAAACCACGTGCAAAATTACCTTGCCAAACGTGGCAAAGGTGTCGGTGTACGTTTTGGTGTCCGCACCACGGGCTGTTCCGGTATGGCTTATAAGCTGGAGTTCGTCGACGCCGTGAATGACGAAGACCAGGCCTTTGAGAGCTGCGGGGTGAAGGTATTTGTGGATCCGAAAAGCCTTGTTTACATCGATGGCACCGAACTCGATTTCGTGCGTGAGGGGTTGAATGAGGGATTCAAATTCAACAACCCGCAAGAAAAAGACAAGTGTGGGTGTGGTGAGTCCTTTAACGTTTGATTGACACCCTCTCTCGCCAAAGAGAGGGGGCAAGAGGACAGGCTGCTAGGGGCTGCGCAATGCGTGCCCCTTTTTTACGCGATATGAAAACCGATTTTTCCAAGAACCATTTTGAATTTTTTGGCCTGCCGCTAAGCTACGCGCTAGACACGCAGGTGCTCGAACGCGCCTACCGCGAAGTTCAACGTGAAGTGCATCCGGATCGCTTTGTCACCGCGAGCGACGCCGAGAAGCGCCTCGCCGCACAATGGGCCACGCAGGCCAATGAGGCTTTCCGCACGCTGAAATCACCATTGAATCGCGGCCGGTACTTTTTGAGGCTGAAGGGTATCGATACCGAAGAAGAGAGAAACACCGGAATGCCGATGGAATTCTTGATGCAGCAAATGGACTGGCGTGAAGCAGTTGTCGCGGCCAAGGCTGTCAAAAATGAAGCGGCACTTGATAAGTTGGCATCGCAAAAGCACGCTGAAGAAAAATCGTTGTTCTCCCTTTTGGGCGAACAACTCGCCAGCGTCGGCGAAATTTCCCATGCAAAAGACACCGTGCGCAAACTCCGGTTTCTCGAAAAACTAGGCGAAGAAATTGACGATGCAGTCGCCGCAATTGAAAATTAACGCGGGACAATGAGTCATGGCACTTTTGCAAATAGCTGAACCTGGGGAATCCACCGCACCGCATCAACACCGGCTTGCCGTCGGAATTGATCTGGGCACCACCAATTCGCTCATTGCGACGGTGAAAAGCGGGTCGGCCGAAGTGCTAATCGGACATGACGGCGAAAAACTGACAGCATCGGTGGTGCGCTACTTCGCTGACGGTCGCTGCGAGGTTGGTGCCAAGCCGCGTGCGGAACAGGCGGATGACCCGGCCAATACGATTGTTTCAGTTAAGCGCTTCATGGGGCGGGGTTTGGCGGATGTCGCCAAATACGGCGCGCTCCCATATCGATTTGTCGACGCCCCGGGGATGGTCAAGATCGAAACGGTAGCGGGGATCAAATCTCCCGTGGACGTGTCGGCGGAAATCCTGAAAGTATTGCGTGTGCAGGCGGAAGAATCGCTCGGCGGCGAATTGGTTGGCGCGGTCATTGCTGTACCGGCGTATTTTGACGACGCGCAGCGGCAGGCCACCAAGGATGCTGCAAAACTCGCCGGCATTAACGTCCTTAGATTGCTGAATGAGCCGACTGCAGCAGCGATCGCCTACGGGCTCGATAACGCCAGCGAAGGTACGTATGCCGTATTCGATCTTGGCGGTGGTACCTTCGATATCTCGATCTTGAAATTGTCGCGCGGCGTATTTGAAGTGTTGGCAACCAATGGTGACTCTTCATTGGGAGGCGACGATTTCGATCAGGCCATCGTTGCGCATTGGCGCAGAACTCACGGCATGGCGAGTGCCGACCACAAGGATTTACGCCGTCTTTTGATGGCCGCACGCTCGGTCAAAGAGCAGCTAACCGTCGAGGCCGATGTGCACGCCGACGTATCGCTCTCCTACGGACAGACCCTCAA
>JANMZU010000868.1:0-3502 GCA_031383585.1 Betaproteobacteria bacterium | reverse complement strand
AAATTGAACGGCGTGATGCCGGCGCAAACACCGATCGGCTGGCGGATGAAATAGGTGTCAATACCGCCGGCGACGTTCTCGGCAATTTCGCCAAGCGACAGTGTGCCGATGGAGCAGGCGTGCTCGACCACTTCCAGGCCGCGAAACACGTCACCTTCGGCGTCTGGCAGGGTCTTGCCTTGCTCGGCGGTGAGGCAGGCGGCGAGTTTTTTCATGTCGCGCTTGATGAGTTCCTGCAGCTTCAGCATCACGCGTGCACGCACTCCGATAGAGGTATTTTTCCATGTCTTGAATGCTTCAGCCGCGCCCATGATGGCTGCATCGAGTTCTTCAGCGGTCGCAAAAGGTACGCGCGCCAGCACTTCCTGCGTCGCCGGATTGACAACATCTTTCCAGACAGTTGTTTTGGACTCAACGAAGTTGCCGTTGATGAGCAGTTTGACAGTGGGCGGGGTGCTTGCTTGAGGTTTGAGTACGGCGGACATGGTGTATCTCCTGGTTGAGTCTGGATACGCACTATTTGAGCAACGGCGTATTTCATGCTCATTATAGATTCGACTGCGTTTTCACATTTTATTGCACGTCGGCCTGCACGGCAGAAAGGACGGGCTTTCCCGGTCAGTGCGTGCGGCGAAGCGCGCCAATGCTTGCGTTGGAGGCAATGGATAAACCCTTTTCGTTGTCGACGATGACATCCATTGAGCGAGATGAATCGTAAAGAAGCTACCGTTGCGGTGATTATCGCTAAATCTGCAAGCTGTCTAAGCGGTAACACACGCAGGCTGCGTAAGTGTGAAATACCTCACATTGCATGTCACGTTTTGTTGCAACTTGCCGTGAAATTTGTGGTCAACCAACCGTATGCCTGCCTCGTTATCGGGGAGTACTAATCGCTATGGGGAGATTTCTATGAAAACTGTTTTGACTATCGCCGTACTTTCTACGCTGGGCTTATCTGCAGGGGCCGCCTCGGCCGCGCCGCACAGCGATGTCGCTAGCGTAATTTCCGCCACCCCGATTCTTGAGCGCGTCACCGTGCCGCGTCGCGAGTGCTATAACGAACAGGTCACGGCATACGACCAGCGCCGTGTAGTTCGTCCTGTTCAGCAAGAATATGTTACAGAGTCACGGCCCAATTCCGGCGGCGGCGCTCTGCTGGGCGCAATCGTTGGCGGGGTAATTGGCCATCAATTCGGCAACAGTTCCGGCGGACGTGATCGTGGTACCGCTGCAGGCGCGGTCATCGGTGGCCTCATCGGTAATGATGTAGAGCGCACCAACAATAGCGGCTACGACAACGGTTATCGTCGGGCAAGCGCGTACGAGGTTGAGAGCGTGCCGGTCACGCGCGATGTGCAGCGCTGCAATGTTGTATCTGAATATCGCGACGAAATCCGCGGCTATGATGTACGGTATAGCTACAACGGTCGCGAATATGCAACGCGCATGTCCTATGATCCGGGTCCAACGATGCCGATCAATGTGGACGTAAGGCCTAGCAGCCGTCCGTCGAACCGTTATTGACCGAAACTGCTATTGCGAAACGGGGGCGTTGCAACCGGCGTGCAACGCCCTTTATTTTTGCCTTCTCCAATGCCTAATGCCGAGATAAAGGCAAATTCCGACGCCGGTAGCTGCATCAGCAAGAGAAATCCGCTCGTTCATTCCTCAAATGCAAACAGCACGGCGTCAGCCGGAACGAGGTCATTTTCCTTGAACGCTACCCGTTCAACGATGCCGTCTTTGGGACTGACGATGGTGTGCTCCATCTTCATTGCTTCCATGATGATGAGCGCTTGACCTTTTTTGACGCTGTCACCCACGTTCGCCATGACCTTTACTACGCGGCCGGGCATCATTGTAGTTAGGCGGCCTGCGTTCGTATCTGACTCGCCTTCGAAAAGGAAGGGGTCGACCAATCGAAGTGTGTGACGGGTATCGGCAAACAGGATGGAGATGTTATCGCCGTGGGCCAGTACCAGCGCAGATTCAGCGTGGCCGTTGGCAGTAAACGATACGACTGAGGCATCGTGCGCCGATGCGGCAATGACATATTCGCGCTCGGCGATGCGGATATACCGCGTCGCGCCAACCGTCTCGATATCGACGGTAACCATTTCTTCATCGTTGACGGTATGAAACTCCAGCGCGCGATGTGCACCGCGATTAAGCCACCAGCCGACTTTGTGATCCCACACGTCATTGCTGCTGACAGTCGCTTCGCGGGCAAGCAAATCCAAAGCTGCGGCAATCAGCGCGCGATCCGGCAAATGTGACTCGTCGGCAAACAGACTGGCGCGATGCGTTGGAATGAAGGACGTATCTGTCTTCCCGGCGAGAAATGCAGGGTGCTTCACCAACTGTTGCAGAAATGCCAGATTGGTTTTGACGCCCATCACATCGGTTTTTGAGATGGCGTCTTGCATGCGGCGCGTCGCCTCCGCACGGTTTTCGCCCCAGGTAATCAGCTTGGCTATCATCGGGTCGTAATAGACGCTGATTTCATCGCCCGAGACGACACCGGTATCGAGCCGCACGTCATCGCCGGTAATAGTCGTAGGCGTCGCAAAAACATGCATCTTGCCGGTCTCGGGGAGGAAGTCATTGGCCGGATTCTCTGCGCAGATGCGCACTTCGATGGCATGGCCGCCGGTAATGATTTCAGTTTGTTTGAGTGGCAATGGTTCGCCCGCAGCTACACGCAACTGCCATTCCACCAGATCCTCACCGGTAATCATTTCGGTGATTGGGTGCTCCACCTGCAGCCGCGTGTTCATCTCCATGAAAAAAAACTGGCGATCTTCGCCGACGATAAATTCAATCGTTCCCGCGCCGCGGTAGGCGATGGCACGCGCTGCCGCGACGGCAGCATCGCCCATTTTTTCGCGCATATCGTCTTCGATGGAATCAATGAAAGGCGAGGGCGTTTCTTCCAATACCTTTTGGTGACGGCGCTGTATGGAGCATTCGCGTTCAAACAAATGCACATAGTTGCCATGCATATCGCCAAACACCTGAAACTCAATGTGGTGCGGGCCAAGCACGTAGCGTTCGATCAGCACGTCATCGTTACCGAACGCGTTCGTGGCTTCGCGGCGCGCGGCCTCGAGTTGTGCGGAAAAGTCCTCCGCCTTCTCAACCAGCCGCATGCCTTTTCCGCCACCACCGGCCACCGCCTTGATCAATTGCGGATAGCCGACGCGCTGCGATTCCTCGGCCAGAAATGCCGCGTCCTGATTGTCGCCATGATAGCCAGGCACCACTGGCACACCGGCTCTCTCCATCAGCGCTTTGGCGGCGCTCTTGGAACCCATTTTCTCGATAGCTTCCGGCGTGGGGCCGATAAACGCAATGCCCGCCAGTTCACATTGGCGCGCAAAGTTTTCGTTCTCTGACAGAAAACCGTATCCAGGGTGCACGGCTTGCGCGCCAGCGCGCTTTGCCACCTCGAGAATTACATCGGCCTTGAGATATGAGTCAACCGGTCGCGGTCCGCCGATGC
>JANMZU010000845.1:0-3513 GCA_031383585.1 Betaproteobacteria bacterium | reverse complement strand
CGTTTCAACATCCGCTCTATCCATATCTCGGCGAGGTACCCAAGGGCGCCAATATGCTGAACGTGCCGCTGGCACCGCGCACCCGTGGCGACGCGCTAAGAAAAGTGGTGGAAGAGCGCTGGCTACCAGCGCTGGATGCATTTCGCCCAGAAATGATTTTTATCTCTGCCGGCTTCGACGCGCACCGTGACGACGACATGGGTAACCTTGGCTGGACGGAGGCCGACTACGCGTGGATGACTGCACGGCTGGTTGAAGTTGCCAACCGACATGCCCAAGGTCGAATTGTGTCGGTACTTGAGGGCGGCTATGCGTTACCGGCGTTGGCGCGCAGTGTGGGTGTGCATGTGGGCGTAATGCTGGGGGCGATCGACGCCTGAGGACTGATTGACTTGTGAACCCCCACTACCTCGCACCGCTATTCGATCCGAAATCGCTGCTGGTCTACGCACCTGCAGTCGGCCTGTCGTCAATTGCGGACTTACTAAGAGCGTCGCTGGCTGAAAGCACGTTTAGCGGTGAGGTGACTTGGCTTGAACTTGCGGACGGCTTTCCGGCGCTCACCGGGGTGCCGCGCGCGAGCCTTGCGCTCATCGCCGTGCCCGGCATCGGAGCGGTTCAGGCACTTGAACACGCTGCCGCCGCGCGCGTCCGAACGGCAATTCTCTATGAGCCAGACGAAACGCATATCACGGAATTAACGGCGGTTGCGATGAAGCACGGTATTCACCTGCTGGGCCCGGGTTCATCAGGTTTGCAGCGTCCGCATCTAAAGCTCAATGCCTGCATCGCCGGAACGCTACAACGCGCGGGTAGCCTGGCGCTGGTCTCGCAATCAGGGGCGTTGACGGCGGCCATGCTCGACTGGGCCGAATCGAACGGGGTACGGTTCTCAGCCGTCGTCGCCACTGGTCGGTCGGCGGTGCTCGATCTGGCCGATGTTCTGGATTTCCTCGCGCAGGATGGTCGAACCCAAAGCATCATCGTTTACATGGAAGGCATCCGCAGCGCGCGTCACTTCATGAGCTCATTGCGGGCAGCGTCGCGGGCAAAGCCGGTTATCGTACTGAAGGCCGGACGCCGCGATCGCGGTCGGCACGCAGCGCTGACCCACTCCGGCACAATGGTCGGCGGCGATGATGTGTTTGACGCCGCGCTCAAGCGCGCCGGTGCGGTGCGTGTCGACAGTTTCGTCCAGCTTTTTTCGGCGGCAAAGTGTCTGGCGGGGCGCTATCGGCCAGCCGGTAATCGCCTCGGCGTAATTGCCAACGGTGGCGGACCGGGCGTACTGGCCGCGGACCATGCTTTTTTGCGCGGCATCGATATTCCATCCCTGTCAATGGCCACAGTAGCGCAATTGAGAGCGAAGTTGCCGGGCGCGCCATCAATGGAGAATCCGGTCGATATCGGCGAGCACGCCACGGCGGAAGATTTTGTCGCGGCTGTCGAAACACTGGCGGCTTCATCTGACGTTGATGGTGTGTTGGTCGTCGTGACGCCGAAGCTGGGAATTGATACCGAGGCAATCGCGCGCGCGGCCACTGCGGCGCTACCCGCAATTCGTAAACCACTCATCGGCTGCTGGATGGGCGAAACGCGCCTGCGTGAGACACGCCTGAGAGTCAGTGAAGCAGGGTTGCCGGTTTTCCGCCTCCCAGAGGCTGCCGTAGATGCGTTTGCGAACATCGCCACCTTTTACCGCAATCAACAAAACCTGATGCAGACACCGCCGCCGCTGAACGTGGGTGGCGCAGAAGATGCGCCGGATGTGGCGCGCGCTCGCGCCGTGATCGACGCAGTGCTGTCGGCAGGCCGTGAAGTACTGACCGAGACAGAGTCGAAAGAACTGCTGAGCGCGTTTCGAATTCCCGTCGCACCCACGGAAGTTGCGACGACTGCTGATGAGGCCGTTGCAATCGCGCAGCGCTTCGGCTTTCCGGTGGTGATCAAGATCAGTTCACGTGATATTGCTCACAAATCGGACGTGGGCGGCGTGATGCTGAATGTGCGCACGCCGCAACAGGTGCGCACCGTTTTCACAGACATGACCGAGGAAGCTGCGCGGCGCGCGCCGGATGCCAATATAGAGGGTGTGTCAGTTCAGCCGATGGTGGTCAAGCGTCATGGACGAGAGCTCTATGTGGGAATAGCCACCGACGAGTTGTTCGGGCCGGTAATTTCCTTCGGTGCGGGCGGCACCATGATCGAGGTGATCGACGACCGCACCGTTGCGCTCCCGCCGATTAACCTGTTTCTGGCAAGGCGCATGATTGACCGGGCGCGCTCTGCTGCGGTGCTGGGGGAATGGCGCGGCATGCCAAAGATTCAGATCGAAGCGCTGGAATATCTGCTGCTGCGCGTCTCGGAAATGATCTGCGAGATTCCGCAACTGCGGGAGCTTGATATCAATCCGGTGATCATCGATGAGTTCGGCGCTGCGGTCGTCGATGCGCGCGCCGTAGTACGAAAAGTGACTAGTGACACGCCATACGCGCATCTTGCCATCCTGCCCTACCCGAATGAACTGGCTCGGGAATTTGTCACGCGCGGCGGCGTCCGCTGCACGCTACGCGCGATTCGACCCGAAGACGCTGACGCCCTGCAGCGCTTTGTCCGCGAGCTATCACAGGAGTCCCGCTACTTTCGATTCCTGTCGACGATGGCGGAACTTTCGCCCACGATGCTGGCACGCTTCACACAGGTCGACTACGATCGCGAGATGGCAATTGTCGCGGTGGCTGCCGATGAAAATGGTCGCGAACGCATCATCGGCGTCGCGCGTTACCTGCTCAACCCGGACGCCGTCACGGCCGAATTTGCACTGGCAGTTGCGGACGAATTTCAAGGTCAGGGTATCGGCTCGGCACTGATGAAGCGTATAGCTACGATCGCGCGCGATCGCGGACTCAAAGCGGTGATCGGCCTGGTGCTCGGAAACAACCGCGACATGCTGGGGCTGATGCAACGATTGGGATTTGTCGAGGAGGTTGATCCGGATGATGCCGAGCTGCGACGGGTGGTGATGACGCTCTAACCCGCCGCCGGGTCCGCCAAACTCGCCAACGCCGCCCCATCGGTAAACGTCAGCGACTCCGAGTTCACGCAATGCCGATCTCCTGTCGGCTTGGGGCCATCGGTGAAGACATGTCCCAGATGCGCGTCGCAGCGCGCGCAAAGAATCTCGACCCGCACCATGCCGTGGCTACGGTCGGTATGCGTCTTCACGTTTTCAGCCGCAATCGGCTGGAAGAAACTGGGCCAGCCGCTCATGGAATTGAATTTGTGGGCGGAGGTGAATAGCGGCAACCCGCAACAAACACATGTATAGACGCCGTCGCGATGGTTGTCGAGCAACGTTCCGCAAAACGGTGCTTCCGTGCCCTTACCACGCGCAATCTGGAATTGCTCCTGCGTGAGCTGCCGTTTCCATTCGGCATCGGTCTTGACGACCGGGCTAACCGTGACTGGACCGACGAGTTGGCCGGCTTGATTGAAGACGCGAAGCTTTAGTGA
>JANMZU010000843.1:0-1729 GCA_031383585.1 Betaproteobacteria bacterium | reverse complement strand
GTGAGGTAGAGGTCATAGGCGCTACCGCGACCGACCACCACACGCACTCCGTCACGGTCTACATCGGCGTTGCGCTGTATGGGTGAGTCGCCGCGCACCAGGTAGGAGCCGGTTATCACGACATAGGCGGCGGTGAAATCGGTATCTGCCGCCCGGACCGGATCAATGGCAAAAAAGGCGAGATCCCAGGCGCCCGACTTGATGCCTTCGACAACTTTGCCCGCTGCCGTATAGGTGACGAGTTCGACCGGGACATCGAGCCGCCTGCCTAATTCGCGTGCTAGATCGACCGAAACGCCGCGCGCTTCGCCAGTGGTGGCGTCCTTGTTGGCGAGACTAGGATTGCCGAAATTTATCGCGGCACGCAGCTTGCCGGAAGGGGCAAGTTCAGCGCGGATTGCTGCGCTTGACGTGTTGGCAGAGGGCGAATTCATGATTGAGCAGCCATCGAGTAAGAGCGAGGCAAAAAGCGCGATCACGCAGAGGTAGGGCGTTCGCGTCGGGCTTGATTTGGTTTGCTTCATGATGTGTCGCTAGGACGGTTGGATTTATATGTTGCACGAACTTGCGCAATGCCGTCATTGACGCGATACCGATTTTCGATGACGTTTCAGCAACAGGCGATGGATTGGAATAGCATCTGTTGCTTGCGTTAGCATTGCATGTCTGATTGAAGAGGAATGACGATTGATGGCGCCAGCTCATTTTTGGAAAACGATGGTGTTTTTGCTGTTCGCGGCTGCGACTCTCGCTCGTGCTGAGTCTGCCTTTGTTGCCGTCTTTATAGATGCGAAATCCGAAGCCAGACTTGGTGCTTTCCCTCCAGACCGCTCGCAATATGCAAATGCGCTGATTGAATTCGAAAAACTCGGCGCCAAGGGCGTTGTCATGAAGTTTTTCCTCGATATGCCAAAGGGCGCGGGCGACGGCACGCTCGCAATTGCCATGGCAAGGCTGCCCGTTGTCCTGCAGGCCCGCTGCGACGATACCGAAGCAAAGCCAAATCTACTTGATTCCCGATTCTCAACGGCTGCGACCTCGCAAATGGTCTTTGGCATGGCCTGTAAATCCGGATGGATTCCGCTGCCCATCTTGCAGAAGTCCGCTGCCGATATTTGCTTCATTGATCAGCCGGCAGTTGACGTGGTGCCATTGCTGGAACGCTATCAGGATCGCGCCGTGAAGAGCCTTTATGGATGTGCGCTGGCCATGGCCGGCAAAGCCATGCCCGCCGCAGATCGCAGCGGGTCGCTGAAAGTTGATTTGCGCAAATCGCCAAGTTATGAAGTGATCTCGCTTCTCGATGTACTTGATGGAAAAGTGGATCGCGCCCGCATCGCCGGCAAAGTCGTAGTGCTCGGCTACGAGGGCAAGCTTGCCGCCATGTTTGATACACCTATTGGCAGGCTCTCCGCGCATCACGGCTTCATGGCGAATCTACTGGCGCTGGAAGCGGGCGCCTTTGCGCTGAAATGAAGCCGCGTCTGCTCAGTCGGCCATGACGGTGCGTTCTGCCGCCCAGTCACGTAGTTCTTCGACTTCCTCAGCCCGCACCACCGACAGCGGCCGGGTAATACGTATTTCGTTTTCCAGAACACCCGTTGAAAGCGGTGCGCTGTTGGCGTGCGCTTCATATAGGCCAGCGATCACGACCTGCTCGATCTCGGCACCTGAAAAACCAACGGCTATTCTCGCCAACGCGGCCAGATCAAATTGCGTCAGGTCCTGT
>JANMZU010000789.1:0-2900 GCA_031383585.1 Betaproteobacteria bacterium | reverse complement strand
GGGATACGACGCCATCATCATGAACACGACCTTTCACTGGCGCAGCAACGTCACGCTGCTGCTGTCAAGCGAATTCCTGTCGATCATGCGCCACCGCCTCGAGCCGGGCGGAGTGCTCTGCTTCAATGCGACCGGCTCGCTCGACGCACTCTTCACCGCATCCAGCGTGTTCGCGCACGCTTGGCGGTATAGCAGCTTTGTTTACGCGGGCGACCACGACTTCAGGCCCCTGAAGGACGCACCCGAGGCATTGCAGACATACAGGAATCTGTTTTTCGAGGGTGCCGTATCCCCCGCGGGCGAGCAGCTGCTGCGCGGCTACCTAGCACGGCCGTTCGTCGACTATGCCAGTGACCGGCTCGCCGCAGGGCGGGACGGCGAACTTATCACGGACGAAAACATGGTCCCCGAATTCCGACGCGGAATGCCGTTCTGAGCGCCCTGCGGGCGCCAGTTCGGCAAGTTGCAGCAACGCGTTTGAAATGCAGAAAATGAGCGTCCACGGGATTTTGGCTTGTTGCGCCACGTCGTCGCACTCAATTACGTAAATCTGCACGCTGGCATACTTACGGTAATTCTCGGTACGGGCCGATGCTATTCCGTGTTGCAGCTAGTCAAGACCTTTGAGCAAGTCAGTGGACGGGCAATTGCCTGCAAAAACGGCCCCCGCCGGTTTGGCGATATAGGCCAGTACTGGGCTGACCCAAGCCTCGCGTACGAGTTGCTGGGTTGGAAGTACCGCAGAGGACTTGAGCAAATGTGCATTGACGCCTGGCGCTGGCAACAATATTGCGAAAAACGCATGCTCAACACGTGAGCCACTGTATTGACGCGAGTCTTCGCAAGTCCCGTCGCCAGGAGAATTTGTGATCGACGCCATTTCCGCCAGTAGTGAAAAGTGTGCAGCACGTGCACGTGCAGACGAATAGTTTGATACCATATCCCCTCGGGAATGCAGGCTCCCGTTGCACATTGGACTAACACCCAGTGAGCCAAGACGGTGTCCCGTCCAAGTCTGGCAACCTTCCATCAAAAGGACTCTCATGGACACCGCAATCCCCTGCTCTATCTCCGTCTCAACCTTGCTCGCCTCACGCGGCGGCGCATCGTCTCCGCTGGTAGTAGATGTACGCCGCATTCAGGCCTTCAATGTTGCTACCGTCATGCTCGCAGGCGCCATATGGCGTGATCCGTTTACAGCGGTCGACTGGATAAAGTTTCTGCCGCGTCACGGCAGCATCGTCGTTTATTGCGTCCACGGCCACGAAATCAGCAAGAATGCGTGCGTCGAATTACGGTCCGCAGGCTTGGACGCCCATTATCTTGAAGGTGGCATCGAAGCGTGGACTGCGAGCAACGGGCCGACGATCCGCAAGCAATCGCAGCCGCCGATTCCCTCGCCGGTAAATGGCACGTCGAAATGGATCACGCGCGAGCGTCCGAAAATTGATCGCATCGCCTGCCCTTGGCTGATTCGGCGCTTTATCGATCCATTTGCCGAGTTTCTCTACGTCCCAGCAGGCGACGTGCAGGTCAGCGCAAAAACGCACGGCGCCACGCCATACGACATACCGGAAGTGCAGTTTACTCACCGCGGTGACGAATGCAGCTTCGATGCCTTTATCCGCGATTTTGAGATCAGCGATCCCGCGCTGCAAGATCTGGCCGCAATCGTGCGAGGTGCCGATACCGGCAAACCGGAACTCACACCGCAATCACCCGGCTTGCTCGCGGTTTCGCTGGGCCTTTCTGCGCTCTATGCAGATGACCATGTAATGCTTGAGCACGGCATGGTGGTTTACGACGCGCTATACGCTTGGCTCAAACGCGCACGCGCAGAGGTTCACAACGCCGCACTGTTTGCGCAATCATGACCCAGCCCGCAGCGGTCTCTTTCAGCGAGGCGTTACGCTTTTGGCTCAAACTGGGTTTCATCAGTTTTGGTGGACCGGCGGGTCAGATCGCGATCATGCATCGTGAGTTGGTCGAGCAGAAACGCTGGATTTCCGAAAAGCGTTTTCTGCACGCACTGAACTATTGCATGGTGCTACCTGGACCAGAGGCGCAGCAACTCGCGACTTACATTGGCTGGCTGATGCACGGCACCCGGGGGGGCATTGTGGCTGGCGCACTGTTCGTACTGCCGTCGCTGGCGATGTTGATCGCACTGTCGTGGATCTATATTGCGTACGGTACCGTGCCTCTGATCGCCGGAATTTTCTACGGGATCAAGCCCGCAGTCACAGCCATCGTACTCGCCGCGGCGTGGCGCATAGGTGGCAAAGTGCTAAAAAACATGGGGCTTTGGGCCATCGCGGCGGCGGCATTTATGGCCATTTTCGCGGGAGGCGTGCCGTTTCCGGCCATCGTATTGTGCGCAGCTGTCATCGGCGCAATCGGCGGGCGAATCGCGCCGGAGAAATTTGTCCCCGGCGGTGGCGGTCATGGCGGCGCGGATTCTGGTGTCGGCACTGCACTCATTGGCGATGATGGCCCGATGCCGCCACACGCGGTTTTCCACCTGCCGCGTATGTTGCTTTACCTGGCGGTCGGAGTGGGCATGTGGATAGGTGCGATGGGGCTGCTTGCCGCGCACAGCGGCATGCAGGGTACGCTGGCACAAATGGGCTGGTTCTTTACCAAGGCCGCTTTGCTCACGTTTGGCGGCGCCTACGCAGTATTGCCGTATGTGTACCAGGGTGCTGTGGAGAATTTTCAGTGGTTAAATGCGCAGCAGATGATCGACGGGCTGGCATTGGGCGAAACCACGCCGGGACCGCTGATCATGGTAGTGGCGTTTGTTGGCTTTATCGGTGGCTGGACTAAAGCGGTGCTCGGGCCGGAGGCGCTCTTTCTCGGCGCGGCGTTGGCGGCATGTGTCGTGACGTTTTTCACCTTCC
>JANMZU010000783.1:0-2927 GCA_031383585.1 Betaproteobacteria bacterium | reverse complement strand
AGCGCGAGTGTGAGCTTGTTCATATCGAATTACATCGCCATTTCGGCTTGACGGTCTTCGGTGCTGACCATGCCGGCATCGATAAACAGCCGCCGGCCGCAGCGCGCCGCTAGCCCGGCGTCGTGGGTTACCAGAATCAGCGTAGTGCCGCGTTCGCGATTGAGCTCAAATAGCAGATCGATCATGGCACGCCCGGTTTTGGCGTCGAGATTTCCAGTGGGCTCGTCGGCGAATAGCAATTTGGGTTCGGTCACGAAGGCGCGTGCAATCGCCACACGCTGCTGCTCACCGCCCGATAGCTGCTTCGGATAATGCTTCACACGGGCAGCCAGGCCGACCCGATCGAGGATCGATTTGGCACGCTGCGCGGCGTCCGCAACGCCGCTGAGTTCCAGCGGCAACATCACATTTTCCAGCGCGGTAAGGGACGGCAGCAACTGAAATGACTGAAACACGAAACCGACCAGCCGCCCACGCAGTCTGGCGCGACCATCCTCATCAAGCGCAAACAAATCTTCGTTGGCGATGAAAACTTTACCCTCAGTCGGCGTATCCAATCCGGCCATGAGCCCGAGCAGGGTGGACTTCCCGGAACCCGAGGCGCCGACAACGGCGACAGTGTCGCCAGCCTCGACGCTAAAATTCGCATCGTTGACGATCACCAGCTCAGTCTCGGAAGTCGTTACGCGCTTGGTGAGTTTTTCAACGCGCACGATGAAGTTTGGAGCTGGTGTGGTCATTTGGTCGGTCATGTTGTTTGGGGATAACGTGGTTGGCCCGAAAGACTCCCCTTCACGTGCATCTGAAGAAGAACTGCCTTTGAGAGTGGATAATGGTGGCGTGAGTGCGGCGGCTGAATTCATATAGGCAGCAAAACGTGCTCTGGTTGTGTAAGTTTCGTTAATTTTGGCGGATTGCGGTGACCCGCAGCCTTGTTTTCTGACGAAGCGCCGAAATGTGGACTGAAATGCGAAAAAATGTGAGCTCTATGAAGGTTGGCGTGAAGATACCGTTTTCAAGCGAAATGACTTCGAACAGACGCGTTCATTTCTATTGGCGCGCGTTGATCGCCATTGTGACCGCGTTGTTCATCGCGCAGTTCCCCGCGACAGCGAGAGAAAGCGCTAGCGTCCGCGAACGGGTGATGGTCTTTGGCGATAGTCTTTCCGCAGCTTATGGCATCAACGCCAAGGATGGCTGGGTTTCCTTGATGGAGACAAAACTGCAGCCGCAGGGAATTTCAGTGGTCAACGCCAGTATCAGTGGGGAAACCTCGCGCGGCGGCCTCAGCCAGATAAAGACCGACCTTGCACGGCTCAGCCCCACCATCGTCATCGTAGCGCTTGGTGCCAATGATGCACTGCGCGGATTGCCGAACGCGGATACAAAAAAGAACCTGGAAGCGATCATTGCCGCATCGCGTGCAGCCAGTGCACGCGTGGTAATGGTCGGCATCCAGATTCCGCCGAACTACGGGCTCGAGTATGCGCAGCAGTTCCGCGACATGTATCCCGATCTTGCGGCCAAATACAAGCTCCCACTCGTCCCTTTTCTCCTTGAGGGACTCGCCGACAAACTTGAATTCTTTCAGGCTGATCGACTGCACCCAACCGCAGCTGCTCAGCCGCGCATCGTCGAAAACGTGTTGCCCGCCGTTTGGCAGGCAGTCAGCAAAACCAGCGCTGCAGCGCGTAAATGAGTACTGCGGAAACGCCTGAACAGGGTCTGCGCATGCGCACGCAGCCAGGCTTGCAGGGTTTGCCGCTGGACCTGGCCGCACTCAATGCATTCGACGCGATTATCGATGTCCGGAGTCCGGGTGAATTTGCTGACGACCACATCCCCGGCGCGGTCAACCACCCGGTACTCAGCGACGCCGAGCGCGCCGAAGTCGGCACCATCTACAAGCAGGTTTCTGCATTCGAGGCGAAAAAAGTCGGCGCCGCGATGGTCGCGCGGAACATTGGTGCGCACATCGATGCAGCTTTCCGCAGCAAGCCAAAGAGCTGGAAGCCACTTGTCTACTGCTGGCGCGGCGGTTCGCGATCTGGCGCGATGGCGCATATTCTGCGCAGCGTCGGATGGAGCGCCTTACAATTGGACGGTGGCTACAAGGGCTGGCGCGGTCAGGTTATTCGCGATCTCGAAACGCTACCCGTGCAGTTCAGATATCACGTCATTTGCGGACGCACCGGCTCTGGAAAGAGCAGAATGCTGGAAGCGCTGGCTGAAGCGGGCGCACAAGTACTCGACCTCGAAAAACTGGCTGCGCACAAAGGCTCGGTCTTGGGCGACCTACCTGACGCGCCACAGCCAGCACAGAAACTCTTCGAAAGCCGCATCTGGCGTGACCTTTCAAGCTTCGATCCTTCCCGCCCGGTTTACATCGAGGCCGAAAGCAAGAAGGTGGGCAATTTGCGAGTGCCGCAGCCACTTATCGAGAAAATGTGGCTGGGTGCTTGTTTCGAGGTAATCACGCCCCACGCGCTTAGAGCGCAGCTACTACAAGAAGAGTACGCGCACTTGATCGCCAACAAGGACCTGCTGTTTTTCAAACTCGATTGCCTTAAAGGGCTGCACGCCGCGCAGCAAATTGCAACATGGAAGGGTCTTGCAAATGCTGCAAAATGGGATGAGTTCGTCGCCGACATGCTCGCCAACCACTATGATCCTGCTTACCAGCGATCCATGTTCACAAATTATGTAAATGCGCGCGTTGCGGCCCCGTTACCGATTCTGGACATTTCAGCAACGGGATTTTCTTCTCTCTCAGCGACGTTGCCTCGGTAATGAAAGTTCAGCAAATACCGCACATTTTGACCATCGATCAGTTAAACTCTTTGAAAAACAGGGTCTAACCACCGAAACCTGATTTCGATTCTACGTAAACCATCCAGCATCCAGAATCGCCAGAATGCCCATCCGTC
>JANMZU010000772.1:0-6027 GCA_031383585.1 Betaproteobacteria bacterium | reverse complement strand
GGCGCGCGGCGACCAAAAAAGCCGCGCACGTGTTGCCAAAAGTTGCGCACCGTGTCCTTCGCCGCAGAACCAGAGATGGCGATACGCAGCGGTTCTGCATCACCCTGTGCATCGCTTACTTTCGATAGAAAGCGCTCAAGTGTCGCTCGAACCGTTGCCTGATCTTCTTCCGAAAAATCAGCGAGCAGCGCCTCCCGAAGCCAGTCGGGCATGTAGCCGACTCGCAGCCAAGGCAATTGGGAAATCATTGGCAATCGTTCAGCTAACTCGTTTGGCCCCTGTAACAGGCGCTCACCAACGCTGAGCGTAATGCCCCAATGCAACTCAGGATAGACCGCACAGCCGCACAGCCAAGCGAAGGTTCGTTCATCGAGATCTTGCTTTAACGATTTGATGACCTTCGCAACGAATTCTGCAGAGGGTGCCTCGTGATCCAGTAAACGATCAAAATCGCGCAAATAAGCTGGCGTGGCACGAGCCGAAGCCACTGCTAGGAGCGATGTACGCGCTTTATCCCGCCCAATTGCATCGCTCAGCAATTTGAGACCCAATCGATTGAATGGCAGCAACATCAGGCCGGTACGTTGAATCTCTGCCTCAAGTCGACCCCACTGTTTTGGCTGGCGCGGCGTTACTACGATTGGGCGCGACCAGCTCATGACCTGCTCCACCCACGGCGCGCGTCGACCGGTATATGGGTCAAGAAATTTCTGCGCATCGCTGAAAAGCACAATCTGCCGCTCACCATAGCGCGCGAATAACTGGCCAAGGTCCTGCGGCCCCTGATCCGGCGCACCGCGCTTGAGGGCGACATGTCGGCAACGTCCCGGTATGCCGTCAAAGAAAAATTTCTCAACAGACAGATTGCGTTCGTGCAGCCCGCGAACGAGTTCGTCAGCCATGCGAGCAAGATGATCGCTCAAGCTGGCGCGATCAACCAAAAACAGGTACTCCGGCTCTACTCGGGATTCATACACCGGACTGACGAGTCCACCCCGCTGCAGAGTACGTTCGATCGTCGCCGCGACGTCCAATTCATGCGAAGGAACGGTTCTCCGCCGCCGCAGTTCACGGCCAAGAAAATGCAGATCATGTTGAAACGCTGCAAGGAACTGACCGCTATCAGTCTTCAACCGTTGCTCAGTTTCGTTGCCGCTGGCGGGCAGACGCTGCAACCAACCTGTGCGGCGCACCGAGGTCCAAAGCCACCATAAGGCGATCACCAGAAGATATGCGACAAGTGCGGCGACATGCCATGGCTGCAAGATTTTGATCAATTCTTGCGGGGCGGGTTGTATGTCGAGTGCAGGTGAAGGAGAGGGAACAACGGGAACGGGGGGCGCAATATCTTTCTCAGGTGGAAGTACCGGATCGTTCTTTTCCGCGTTGGCGGCAGGCGCGATGCGCGACAGCTGATTGCGTATCGATTTCGGTGCAGGCCGATCTACGCTGACACTTCCGGTCTCGTGTCCTTCTGCCTTCATCTCGACAATCAGCGGTAGATCCCAATTGCGAAATGGAATCTGCACAGGAGTCCCGGGGACGGACTTGCCAACGAACCCCGTCTTGACTTCGATTACATCGACTTGGGAAACCGGCGGGTCTTGCGTTAAAACCAACACCTCCAGCCGCTTTTCATGAAATGCCCAGTACAAAAACGCTGCCAAAAAAAGTGATAAGCCTGCCAACCCGAATCTGGCCAGGCGACGAATCTCGCGCATTCTAGCCTTCGACGTGCCAACTGACGGGTTAGTACGAGCGATCCGAATTTGTGGGAAACGGGCGTTTGTCCACTCGCGATAGATTTCATCGAACTTCTGCTGCTCGTCTGGCGTTGTACTAAAAATCGGCCCGAGAAACGATGTGAGTTCTGGCAGACTCGACGGCAATAAATCACGTGCGAGCAACCCTGTCAGCGCCCGCCGGGCGGCAATGAGTTGGTGAGACGTTACCTGAAAATTTTGTCGCTTGAGAGTCTCGCCCAGGTCAACTAAAGCTTCAGTACTGAGCATTGTCCGGGAGGAGGCCGAGTTGATCGATGGAGTACTGACGAGCACGCTCCATGTCTTCCCGCGTTTTCATCAACGTTCCCAGCGTGCCCTGCACTAGATGCGGCGACTCTGATAGCTCCTTTTCCGCGTACGCACCGCGCGTACGCAGGGCGCGCAACCAACCCACCAATTCGGCAGTCGCAGGAGGCTTGTCGAGATCAAGCTCGCGCAGTCCGTAAAAAAAATCCACGGCTGATCCGGTAAATGCCAAATTCTCATCAAGATTTGCACGTACGATTTTGATCATGTCTTCCTTGTCGGGAAACGGGATGTGATAAAAAATACAGCGCCGCAAAAAGGCGTCAGGTAGATTTTTTTCACTGTTGCTCGTGAGCACGACCAGCGGACGAAACTCTGGGTCAGCTTCGACGGTACGCATCCGCAACTCGGGAATACGAAAATAGAGGCGCTCAATCTCATTCAAAATGTCGTTCGGGAAATCGCGGGGCGCTTTGTCGATCTCATCAATTAGAACCACAGATTGCTGGGGGCCAGTGTGGCCCGGGAGCAAATCCTCAACATCAGCCCGCGAGCGCGACCGCAAAATCGCCTCGCCGAGCGCATTAAAACTGATGTAGTCGCGATTGTCCCGGCTCATATCTTCATCATGAGCCGCATGAAAGCGTCGCAGGCTATCAAAGTGATAGAAAAGATCTTTGGCCGAACTTGTCGATTTTGTTTCGAACTTCAACACCGGAATTGTGATGTCCTCGGACCGCTGCAATGACAGGGCACGAGCCAAGTGTTGTGCGTATGTGGTCTTGCCGGTACCCGGCTCGCCAGTCAAGAGCAGTGGTTGATTGAGTTGAGCCGCAACCTGTGCAGCAATCTCCAGGTTTTTATGCGAAACGTACCGGTCGTGGATGATTTCTTCGTTCGTCATTGGGCTTCCATTGGTAGAGAGCGGGCTTAATTGATCGAGAGTCGGTCACGCAAATCGTCCATCGACCAGTATTCACGTTCTTCGAATAGTTCATCGATAGTTTTTCTGTGCCGTGTACCGATTAGTTGCCGAACGGCAACATGGTCAAGCCACAAGTCGACGTGCTCCCGCGAAATTGAAGGGAGCTCGGGCAATTGAAGGATTTCTGGCATTGGTGCGTCGAGCACCGGAGCCGATGCAAATTGAGTAACTATATCCACAACGCGCGCACGCTCGGCCGAAGGATCAGGACCCAGCCAGCGACTTTCTGTTGAATGACGCACACAGGCAACAAGAATGAACAATTGGCGCGTTGGTTTTGGCACCCACACGGAAAGCCAGTTAGCCGCATTCCTGAGAAATTGAAGTTCGTTGCCGCGAACGGCCTCGGTGGTAGGTTCCAGAGCAAGGATAAAGATTCGACGATCTTCGGCAACCATCCATTTCTGCAGGTCTTTAAAGGATTCCAGCTCGGATTCCTTCACGCTTTCACGTATGGCTCGCAGAATGGAAATGCCAAGCACCTTGGATGAGTCGACCGCCAGTTTTCCGGATACCGTGACTAGTGCGATGTGTTCGGGTCCAATTCCGGGTAGCTGACCTCTCACCTCGTACTCTTTGATCCGTTCAAGGAAGCCTCGGTGTCCTTGTCGAGTGCCACCAGGGAGGACGCACATGATCGGCGGCTTGGGACGGGACATGCGGATACGTTCCCGCAATTTATCCGTCAGAACGTCTCGCGCATCCTCGCGGTCACAAAGATGGATAAGACGGTCGATACGCTCCTCAGGTTGGAACGCACTGACAAAAGGACGTCGCACAGGTTTGTGTGGGGATTTCTCGGTAGAAAATTCCTGCCCCGAAAATGACTTGCGTACGAATTGTTTAAGGTGCTCAGTGAGCCATGTTCGAAGGTCGCTATCGTGATTGAATTGGTGCAGGCCAAAGCGGGCCGAGCCATCTTGCGCCTGAGACTGTTGAACAAACGCTTGCAGGCGTCGGTACTGGTCTTTTTTCTGCTGTTCCTCTGGATCATCTATATCGATCTGCGGCCGTTTCAGGCATCGATAGACCCAGACCTCCCGACCCGCTCCCCGCGCATCCTCCAATTCCCAGACCGTACCTGACTCATAAGGTGTGCCGTCCGAACGGCATAGATCACGGGGCAAGGGGGTTCCCAGCCGCCCCCACAAAAGCACGAGCGTGAGATCGCAGTCTCTCGGCAGAGCGACGTAATCATTAACTGAATCCTGTGGTGTTTTGTTCGCGCTAAGCGGCACGCTCGCGCCAGGGTTGTCCCAACCCGCCAGTTCAAGAAAACAACGCTCACTGACGAGTGGATCACTATTCAGTTGGCTGATGACTTCGCGAACTATCGCGCGTTGCACCCCGACATCACCAGGGGAAGATAGAAAAATTCTTACAATGCGCTTGTTAATTGACATTGTGGACGCTCTCCCGTGTCTGCTATGTTCGTGATCGCATCAAACAAATCGATCACACATACTTGACGCAGCGTAAATTTCCAACTTTGAATCCTTTAGGATTCGCGGACCCAAATGCCCGAAAAAGCTTGGCTTGGGGTGCTTATTTTTTATCAAACGCCACGCCGCACGAGCGAGTATAGGAATTTCAAACGCCCTTTTTCACGATTCGTAACTGTATCCGCCGACGGGGGAGCGGTCAAGCAAGCGGCAGCACGGAGAATCCGCACCGTTTTATCAACCTTGCAGACAATCTCCGCACTCAGCGCGACTGAATTCCACGCCATCTGAGCGATTGCCCGCGGTCAGGCCGAACACCTTTCCCGTCCCTCTCAAAATCCAGTCCGGTTTTACCCCTCACGCCACCTGATACAGATCCAACCGCAAGGCCGGTACGCGCGGTGGCTGCCGGTTCTTCGATGGCCGCGATGAGCTTCAGTTGCCCACCACAGCGCGGGCAATGCTCGATGTCGATATTGACAGGCGCTTCCCGAGCCATTGATGCTCATCTGAGCGACCACTTAGCCTCTTTTGAATGACCGGTCAGGAGCGGCGGCTAGGTCAACTCTGGGTCAGCGGTGTCTGCCCTTGGCGAATTAAAAGCCGCGTGAAAGCCGGGTGAAATTCCGCTGCGCCGCAGCATGAGTCAAGATCAATTGCAGAGCGCAGAGACCGGAACAGGCGCAAAGCATTCGTTGCCAATTTCAGTTGCACCGAACCCAGCCCAGGCTAGGTTTCCGGGCAACCCGGTCCATACGGATTTCAACTCCAAGCATCACCGCCTTGCAATCATTCGGGCACGATTGCCAATTTGCTTACAATCGGCTGGAGAAAGCAGAAGTCATTTCAAAATGCAAAATCGCGCGATTCAAACCCTGCTGTCTAGTTGCATAAGTCCTTATTGTTTAGCGGGTGGCTGCGGCGTCATGACGTCACCGGCGATCGTCCAGCGCGCTTGCGCATCTTTGCTTGCATACCGAACCCATACGCGAACGTATTGCCCGTGGACGGCCTCGCCATTTCTGGCTTGCCCATCGTAACTACCGACCACATATGCAAGATCGCCAGCACGCGAGGTCCCCTGCATCTTCGGGTTCCAGACCCATTTTCCATCTTGTGAATTCACAAACTCAGCGACACCGGCGTTACCATTGATCGGCAACATGTCCTCGCGCAGCAACACTGTTTGGCTGCTGACACTGCCGATATACGCAGCAGCCGCCCCCATTTTGCCGCTTCGCTCGATGAAGTCTCTTTCCGCATCGTATGCAGGCGCCCCAGCGGTCAACGCGACCAAATCGAGTGCGATCAATGGCGTGCTCGGCAAAGCGTCCGGCGTTGACCTCGCGCCATGGGAAATGCCGTGGTCGATGAATACCTTCCACTCTCCGCTCTGTTGCCTTTGCCAGACCGAAAAGAACTCGCCATGCGCAGCTGGCGCCTTTGGGTCAGCCTTGCTGCGATAGATGGACGGGCCGGTCGAAAAGCCCATGTCACCCGAGGCGGATAGGATCGTCAGTTGTGACCGCCAGTCGAGCACGATGGGTGGGTCGGGTCGGCCGCGTATCCA
>JANMZU010000759.1:0-11885 GCA_031383585.1 Betaproteobacteria bacterium | reverse complement strand
GTTCGAGGGCTACATGGATTTGCTGGTGGCCTCGTTTCAAGCGCATAACCTTGACTCCGTGATGTGCCGCTCGTTGATCTCGGTCGATTACGAGGGGTACGTGTATGACTGTGATTTCAACCAGATGCTTGGCCTGCCGCTGCAGCACGCCGGGCGCATGAAAGCCCATTTGCGCGATCTGATGGATGTGGATTTGCTTGGTAACCAGATCATGGTGAAAGATCATTGCTATGGTTGTACCGCTGGGCAGGGTTCGAGCTGCGGTGGTGCGCTTGATAGCGATATCACAGAGGCGCCCGCATTGGCAGCGGCGGAATAGTTTTCAGGTGAAACACGACTATTGGCGGGCTATTCCAGCCATTATTGCTCCGAAATGCGCGCCAGCTCTAGGGTTTAGCCATTGTCCCCTGGTGGCGGGATGAGATGTAAGTCCAGTCAACGCGCAGCACGATCCGGGCCCGCATGCGCGCCATGACAGCCGGTCGTTCCTGCCCTCTCAATTACCGATACTTCCCCGCAGTTTTTGAGCGCGCAGCAGAACTTCACGCCGAAACCCAGTACATCATCGGCGGCCTGTACGGGAATGTGCAGGCATTGCAAGAAATCCTGGCGCTCGCTGCCGCGGAGCCAGTCATGCCAACGCTGGTTTTCAACGGTGACTTCAACTGGTTCAACATCGACGCGGCCAGCTTTGCAGCGATCAATCGCGAAGTGTTGCAGCACGTCGCCCTTCGTGGCAACGTCGAAACTGAGCTTGCCGCGAGCGCTGAAGACGCAGGTTGCGGCTGCGCCTATCCCGAATACGTTGATGACGCTGACGTTGACCGCTCCAACCAGATCATGCGTCAATTGCGAGCGACTGCAACGGCATTTCCGGAGCTGACGCACACGCTGACTAGCCTGCCAATGGTCGCCGTGGCGCAAGTGGCCAGCGCACGTTTCGGGATTGTTCATGGAGACGCCGAGTCGTTGGCCGGCTGGCGGTTTGCGCATGATTCCCTGGATGAGCCCGTCAACGTAAACTGGCTGCACCAAGTCTGCCGGGCGGCAAATCTCGACGGCTTCGCTTCCAGCCACACCTGCTTGCCCGCATTTCGGCAGTTTCATGATGATGGCAGGCAGCACATTGTCATCAATAACGGTGCCGCCGGCATGCCCAATTTTGCTCGCACCCAATACGGTCTGTTCACGCGCATTTCGGTTTATCCAGCACGGGAAGGGCTCTCGCAATACGGTGGCAAGTTTGGCGACGCCCACGTCGACGCCATACCGGTGCATTACGACGTGGCCGCCTTCGAAAGAGCTTTTCTCGACAACTGGCCGGCAAACTCACCCGCACACCATTCCTATTTTCGCCGCATTGTCGAAGGCCCGGCCTACGCCGCACCACATGCACTGGGACTGATTCGGGCGCCATCAGTCTGCGCCTGAGCCCACTGTACACACGCGGCGAATTTACTTGCCGTTGTCACGTTGTCGGGTTACCTTCTTTTCTGCACTCGCGCGTCTTTTTCGACCATTCTGGAGCCCTCATGGCCCGACAATCCGCTAGCCCACCAACCCACAAAACCATCAACCTCGCCTTGCAGGGCGGTGGCGCGCACGGCGCATTCGCCTGGGGCGTGCTTGACCGTTTGCTGGAAGATGGTCGGCTGTCGTTCGAAGGCATCTCCGGCACCAGTGCCGGGTCAATGAATGCAGTCGTACTGGTTCACGGCTTGATCGCTGGCGGAAGCGAGGGCGCGCGCGCGGCGCTGGCAAAATTCTGGCGGGCGATTTCCGACGCCGGACAGCGCTATTCACTTGTAAGGGCGATGCCCTGGGATCGACTCAAGGGGGACCACTGGAACAACGACAACAGCCTGAGCTTTCAGGCATTCAAAGCCATGATGAACGCTTTTTCACCCGCCCAACTCAACCCGACGAACTTCAATCCTTTGCGAGATATTCTGTGCGAGCAGATTGACTTCACAAAAATCAATACGCACCAGGCGCACAAATTGTTTCTATCGGCGACCAACGTGCAATCGGGCAATGTTCGCGTGTTTCAAAACCATGAAATTTCCGCCGACGCGGTGATGGCCTCGGCGTGTTTGCCATTCCTCTATCGCGCGGTTGAGATCGACGGCCATACCTACTGGGACGGCGGCTACATGGGCAATCCGGCATTGTTTCCGCTGTTCTACTGCACCGATGCGCGCGATGTCCTCATCGTTCACATCAATCCGATTCGCCGCGCAGGTACGCCGACCACGCCACATGAAATAGAGGATCGCGTCAATGAGATCAGCTTCAATTCCGCGTTGATCAAAGAGCTGCGTGCGGTGGCATTTGTGCAAAAGCTGATCGGCGATGGCTGGCTGAAAGACGAGTATCGCGATCAACTTAAGTACGTGCTGATCCATTCGCTGCGAGCCGATGATGCGCTTTCGGACTTGTCTGCAGCCTCCAAGCTTTACACCGACTGGTCATTTCTGGAAGCATTGCGCGATCGTGGTCGCGAGGCCGCCAATGTGTGGCTCGACCGACACTTCAATGACGTTGGTGTGCGCCAGACAGTTGACCTGCACGCACAGTTTCTCGATAGCGGTAGCGAAATGCGACCGTTCACACCGACCAAAGTGGTGAAGCCACCCAAGCCATCTAAGACACTCAAACCGCTGGTGCCGCAGATGCCACTTGTAGTCAAGGGCAATCCGCCGCCTAAATCGTCAGCCAAGCCACCAATCCGGAAACGCACGGCCACCAAGGCAGTGAAGGCTGGAAAATCGTCTTCGTAATCCATCTCAACAACACGGTCCAGCATCCGTCGCACGCAAGGGAACAACATGAAAAAATCAAAATTAATCGTCCTGATACTTGTGGTCGCCGCTATCGTGGCGTTCTTTATCTTCGACCTCGGCAAATTTTTCAGTCTAGATTATTTCAAATCGCAGCAATCGGCTATCGCTGCGTACAACCTGGCCAACCCGATACAAACGGCATTGATATTCCTGCTGGCCTATATTGCGGTCACCGCACTATCGCTGCCCGGCGCGGCCATCATGACACTCGTCGCCGGAGCGATCTTTGGGCTGATCTGGGGCGTGATCATCGTCTCGTTTGCATCCACCATCGGCGCCACGCTGGCGTTCCTGGTTGCACGCTTCTTGCTGCGCGATTCGATTCAGGCGAAATTTGGCGACAAACTGAAGGCCTTCAATGCCGGCGTTGAAAAAGAGGGTGGCTTCTATTTATTTACACTCAGACTGGTTCCGGCATTTCCGTTTTTCATGATCAATGTCGTCATGGGGCTGACCAGCATGAAGGCGACTACTTTTTTCTGGGTGTCGCAAATCGGCATGCTGGCGGGCACAGTCGTGTTCGTCTACGCGGGACAGCAACTTTCCGAAATTACCTCGCTCAAGGGAATACTCTCGCCAGGTCTGATCGGCGCGTTCGTGCTGATCGGCATACTGCCACTCGTGGCCAAGAAGGTCGTCAGCAGCATTCGCGCGAGGAAGGTCTATGCCCAATGGGCCAGCAAAATGCCCGCCCATTTCGACCGCAATGTCGTCGTCATTGGCGGCGGCTCGGCTGGCCTCGTCACCAGCTATATCGCTGCCGCAGTGAAAGCCAAGGTCACGCTGGTGGAACGCCACCAGATGGGTGGAGATTGTCTGAACACCGGCTGCGTGCCATCAAAAGCGCTGATCCGGTCGGCAAAGTTGCTGAACCATATGTCGCGATCCAAAGAGTTCGGCATCACCTCGGCTTCCGCGCAATGGGACTTCGCGGAGGTGATGGAGCGGGTGCAAAGGGTTATTAACGAAATCGAGCCGCACGACTCTGTCGCGCGCTATTCCGGCCTGGGCGTGGACTGCGTAAAGGGCAGCGCAAAAATTCTCTCGCCATGGGAAGTAGAGATCACGCTTGAGGATGGAGCCAAGCAAAAGCTCACGACCAAAAATATCGTCATTGCCACCGGCGCGAGACCATTCGTGCCACCGATCCCCGGCCTGGCTGAGTGCAAGCCGCTCACGTCGGACAATGTATGGAATATCCGCGTCCTGCCCAAACGCCTGGTGGTGTTGGGTGGTGGGCCAATCGGCTCCGAGCTCACGCAGTGCTTTGCGCGGTTTGGCTCAAAGGTGACGCAGGTCGAGATGCTGCCGCGCATCATGATCCGCGAGGACGCCGAAGTGTCCGCCCTGGTGAAGAGAAAATTCGAGGCTGAAGGCGTGGCCGTGCTGGTCAATCACAAAGCCAAGCAGGTTGTGATTGAAAACGGCGAGAAATTCCTTATCGTTGAAGGCGAGGGCCAGGAAAAGCGCATCGCCTTTGATGAAATCCTTTGCGCCGTCGGTCGGATTGCCAACACCACCGGCTTCGGCCTGGAAGAGCTGGGTATTCCCGCAAAAAAAGTCGTAGAGACCAACGAGTATCTGGAGACGATTTACCCGAATATTTTCGCGTGCGGCGACGTGGCCGGGCCTTACCAGTTCACCCACACGGCGGCACATATGGCGTGGTTCGCGTCGGTAAACGCGCTGTTCGGCAAGTTCAAGAAATTCAAGGTCGATTATTCAGTGGTGCCGTGGGCAACATTTACCGACCCGGAAGTGGCACGCGTCGGCATCAATGAACAGGAAGCGATCGAGCAGAAAATCGCACATGACGTCCATGTTTATGGCATCGATGATCTGGACCGGGCCATTGCCGATGGCGAAGCACATGGCTTCGTGAAGGTGATTACGCCCAAAGGCTCGGACAAGATTCTGGGGGCGACCATCGTCGGAGAACATGCTGGCGACCTGCTGGTGGAATTCGTCGCCGCGATGAAACACGGTTTTGGGCTCAATGGAATTCTTAACACCATTCACATTTACCCCACGCTGGGTGAAGCCAACAAGTATGCTGCGGGCGTCTATAAGCGTTCGACCGCGACTGTGGGTAAACTTGCGGTGGCGAAAGCGATGAACGACTGGACGCGCGGGGAGGGTAGCTTCGTTGCCGTCCTCGGCAAGGCAATTGCGCTGGTGGTTTCACCGGACAATACACCGGCGTATCCTAAAGAGCCTTCGCATCACTAAACAGCGCCCCCTCACCCGCCGCTGTGCGTCGGCTTTTCCTGGGGGATAGGCAACAAAAGTCCTTCTCCCTCAGGCAAAGGATTGGCATCAGGGGCACTGACTTATCAAGACCAACTGTGAAAGACTCAATATGAATAACCTCTATGCATTTTTTGCAGCCGCCTTGCTTTCGCTGTCAGCAAGCGCCCAAACTTTTGATCACACGCATGCCGCATTTACGGCACTGCTGAAGAAACACGTAGTGGTAATTGAAAGCGGCAAATCCAACAAGGTGAAATATGCCGATTTCAAGAAAGAGGAGCCGCAGCTGAAAGCCTATCTGGACGGACTCTCGGCCGTAAAGGAGGCCGAATTCAGTTCCTGGAATAAAGCACAGCAGATGGCTTTTCTCATCAATGTTTATAACGGCCAGACGCTCGCACTCATCATCCAGAACTATCCGGTCAAATCGATCAAGGACATCGGCAGCGTGTTCGACAATCGCTGGAAACGCAAATTTTTCAAGTTGTTCGGCCAGGATGCTTTCCTAGACAAGGTTGAGCATGAAATGCTGCGTAAACCTGGCGTTTATAACGAGGTACGCGTCCACTACGCCGCCAACTGCGCCTCCATTGGTTGCCCTGCGCTGCGTGAAGAGGCGTTTGTTGCGGATCGACTCGATAAGCAGCTTGAGGAGCAGGCGGTTCGCTTTCTCTCTGACCGTTCGCGCAATCGCTATGCAAATGGAAAGCTGGAAGTCTCAATGATCTTCAACTGGTTCAAAGAAGATTGGGCGGCAGGCTACAAAGGCTTTGACGGCAAGACAGCGGCCATTGCCAGTCGCGAAGATTATTTTTCACGCTACGCTAAATTGCTCGCCGACAGCCCGGCGGACCAGCAAATGATCGCGGACAAAAAAGCGACGATCTCCAATCTGGAGTACGACTGGAATTTGAACGGCGCCAATTAACGGGCGGAAGTCAGTTTCCAGCGTCGTGTTCAATGCCGCGAAAGCGTCGATACACCATGCCAAACGGCGCGAAGACAGGCATGTATATTCGCATTAGCTAATGCGAATTTTAAGTTCGGTAACGTACATACGCGGCAGTCGCGACGTGTTATTGTCGCGCTATGCTCCATGACTTCATCACCGAGAATCGCCAGGAATTGATCAGCCGCTGCCGCGCGAAGGTGGTTAAACGGTTTGCGCCCTCCGAGGTTCCGCCCACGGTAGACTATGGCGTGCCCATGTTGCTGCAGCAGATCATCGCCACGCTGCGATGCGAGCAGAGCAAACCTGTACACGTAGAAATGGCTTCGGCGCCCACACCGGCACCCACAGAGATTGGGCGAACGGCCGCGTTGCACGGCACTGAATTGCGGCGACTGGGTTACAGCGTCGATCAAGTTGTTCATGACTACGGCGATGTGTGCCAGTCCGTCACCGAGTTGGCCGCGGAGCACCAGACTACTATTTCAGTCGAAGATTTCCGCACACTCAATCAATGCTTGGACAACGCGATCGCTGACGCGGTCACTTCTTTCGGGATCTCGCGGCAGCAACACGTCGACAGTCAGGCGCAGACGCTACACTTGCGTCTGAATAGTTTCACCGAAGAACACCGTCGCCTTGTGGACATTGCCATCCAGTCCTTTTTCGCGATCAAAGGAGGGGACGTAGGCTATTCCGGGGCGACGGCGTCTTTGCTGGTGCATACCCTCGGTGAATTACGGTCGCTGGTCGAACGCACCTTGCCCGAAATTCATCTGATCGCGGACGCAACGACGGTCACCTCTCGCTAAACGTCATTTCAAGAAGCGCCAGCATCCGCGCGCTTCCACCGCGAAAACTTCATGCTGAATGGCGAAGCACTCATTCGCGGCTGCGACGCGGCTATCGAACATTTGCGACCACGTTGAGCAGCTCGTTACAATGAGGCTATGCGATTATCCATCGTCATTCCCGCGCTAAATGAGTCCGACAACATCGTTGCCACCCTGACGCCGCTGCAAATGATGCGCGCCCGAGGCGTAGAAGTCATTCTGGCTGACGGCGGCAGCATTGATGCGACAACGCAACTTGCAGCGCCCCTGGTCGATCGCGTGGTCAAGACAATGAAAGGTCGCGCCTTGCAAATGAATGCAGGTGCCGCTACCGCCGCAGGCAATGTCCTGCTGTTCCTGCACGCTGATTCCATGCTGCCTATAGGCGCAGACCAATTGATCCTGAATGGTCTCTATTCAGGGGCGGGATCCAGAGCATGGGGGCGATTTGACGTCTCGATTGAAGGCGGGCATTTCTTCCTGCCGGTGGTCGCCTGGTTCATGAACATTCGCTCAAGACTGACTGGTGTGGCGACTGGTGATCAGGGGTTGTTCATGACGGCAGATGAATTTTCGCGAGCTGGTGGATTCGCAAAAATCCCGCTGATGGAAGATTTGGCGATGTGTGCGGCGTTGAGTAAAGGTGGGCCACCGCTTTGCCTGCGCCAAAAAGTCATCACCTCTGGCCGCCGCTGGGAAAAGCATGGTGTCTGGCGGACGATCTTGCTCATGTGGCGGCTCCGCCTGGCCTATTTTTTTGGCGCGGATCCGGTCGATCTGCACCGCGTCTACTATGGCGCAAAGTAAATCGACCCATGTGATGCTGTTCGCCAAAGCGCCCGTCGCGGGAAGGGTAAAAACGCGGCTGATTCCGGCAATCGGTGCGGAGGCCGCTGCGACGCTGCACCAGCAGCTGGTTGAGCGCGCCTTGAGACGTCTGGTCGACGCAGATGTCGGTCACGTTGAATTGTGCTGTGGTGCCGACTCCACACATCCTTTCTTCATGGCGTGTCAGCAGCAGTTTGGCATCTCCCTGACACAGCAACGGGAGGGTAATCTGGGGGAGCGTATGCGTGGCGCGTTTGACCGTGCGCTGGAGAGCAGCCCTGCCGCACTCATTGTCGGCGCGGATTGTCCCGCCATCACCGTCGCCGACGTGCGCACGGCAGCGGCCCAATTGGAGAACCATGATGCGGCGCTGATCCCGGCAGACGACGGCGGTTATGTTCTGATCGGCGTACGTAAAACCCATGAAAACATGTTTGATCACATCGACTGGGGGACAGCAACTGTGCTGGCAGCACAGCGTAAGCGATTTCGATCGATTGGCTGGCAGTGGTTTGAAGGCGTAACACGTTGGGACGTTGATCGGCCTGAGGATCTCGCCCGCTTGTCGGAACTTGTGCCGCCGATCGATTTCAAATTTTGATGAAAAGGACCTCGATCCTGTTTATCCTGCTTCAGCTCGCTGTCGGGCTTGTGAGTGCAGCGGATGCCGTCAAGGCCGAGCAGCCGCCCGTCGCGTCCTTCACGTTCTCATCGCTGCCAGCTGGTCAGGCGCTGCCGTCACGGTTTCGAATCGTGCCCATTCCCAAAGTTGCCGTAAACAAATTTTCACTGGTCGCTGATGATGGCAAGACCGTGTTGCGGGTTGACTCCGACAACAGCGCCGGTAGTGTCGCCTTGCCGCCTGTCGCAAGCCAGCATCTAGGCAGCCCTATCCTCGAGTGGCGCTGGAAAGTCAGCCGCGTCCTCGAAAAGGCGGATATGGACCATAAGCTGGGCGACGATTTCGCGGGAAGGGTGTATGTATTTTTTGACGTACCAATAGAGTCACTCTCGTTCGTTGATCGTAGCAAGATTCGTCTCGCCCGCATGGTCGCCGGTGCGGACGTACCCACCGCTGCGCTGTGCTATGTATGGGATAACAAACACCGCATTGGTCATACCGCGTGGAGTCCGTACACAAATCGGGTGCGCGAAATCGTGCTGCGAAGCGGTCCGGCGCATTTGAACGAATGGATGCTGGAATCGCGCGATGTCGCAGCCGATTTTCGTGAGGCGTTTGGATTTGATGCGCCCGCAGTGACCGGGGTTGCTGTGGGCAATGATACGGACAATACCGACGACAAAGTGACGACGTGGTTTGGCGATGTGGGGTTCCGGAAGTAGGAGTTCAGGTTTGCGTCAGGCGCTCCAAGCCCAAGGAAATTCGCTGCGCCGAAATCAACTCTGCTATCCCTTTCTCCGCGAGACCCACCAGACTCTCCATATCCGCACGGGAAAAAGGCACGCCTTCCGCCGTTCCCTGAATCTCCACAAACTTGCCTGCCCCCGTCATGACGACATTCATGTCTGTCTCGCCAGTTGAGTCTTCGACATAATCAAGGTCGAGCAATGCGCCGTCAGCACCGATGCCAACTGAAATCGCCGCAATGAAGTCGGTAATGGGCGTCTCTTTCACCAGCCCCTTTGTCATCAACACCGAGACCGCATCGTGGAGCGCTAAAAATGCGCCGGTGATCGACGCGCAGCGCGTTCCGCCGTCTGCCTGCAAGACGTCGCAGTCGAGCGTGATCTGGCGCTCGCCGAGCTTTTTCAGGTCGACTACACAGCGCAGCGAGCGACCGATCAGCCGCTGGATTTCCTGGGTGCGGCCGGTCTGCTTGCCACGGGCGGCTTCGCGATCGGAGCGCGTATTGGTCGAGCGCGGCAGCATGCCGTATTCCGCCGTTACCCAACCCTCTCCTGAACCTTTTTTATGCGGTGGCACGCGCTCCTCGACGCTGGCAGTGCAATGTACCTTGGTGTCGCCCATCGCGATGAGTACCGAGCCTTCAGCATGCTTGGTGAAATGGCGGGTGATAACGACGGGGCGCAGTTGATCGGCGCTGCGATTGAATGAACGTGCCATGGTTTTTCTGTGAGGATAACAATCGATTGCCGAATTACTTCGGAGCTTTTTTGATAGCTTCCTGAATTTCCGAAATCGCGCGCTGGATTTCTTCGTCGGAAATATCGTCCTTGAACGCCTTCATCTGTTGAGTGCTGTTCATCGACGACGTCGTGAAGCCCTCCATCGGACCGGTCACCGTGATGCTGGGGGACACCGGTTCTTCGTCTTCCTGGCGCTCCCAGGTTAGGCCGATTACCGAAAGATTGTCGCAGTCCGCCCCCGCCTTCCGTTGCGCCTCTTCCATCAGTTTTGGCACCAGTGTGAGCATGTCTTCGCGCTGCAGCTTGGCGGCGATGAAATTGGCGTTGAGCGGTGCCCAGAAGCCGTCCGTCGTGAGAAGCAGGGTGTCGCCTACTTTCAGCGCCCAGTCATCAGACAAGGTGACGGTGGGCGGTAGCACCCCGCCCAGACAGTTGTAAATCTTGTTGCGATCCGGATGAACCAGCGCCTGCTCCTCGGTGATCACGCCGGCGTCAATCAACTGACGCACGCGTGAATGATCGGCTGTTGCGACGGCAATCATGCCGTCTCGCACGCAGTAAAGACGCGAATCTCCGGAATGTGCCCACCACGCCTTGCCGTTTTGCACCACGCAGGCGACGATAGTGGTGCGCGGGCATTCCAGCATGTCGTGCTGGTCGGCAAAGGCGACGATGGCGCGGTGCGCGGAATGAATGGCGGACTCAAGAAATTCGCGAGGGCGTCGCAGCGTGTGGCGCGCCTCTTGCTGAAAGCGCTGGGTCATGGTATTGACGGCGACTTCAGCGGCGATTTCGCCGCGTGCGTGGCCGCCCATGCCATCGGCAATCACCAACAGCAAAACATCTTTGGAGTAGGAGTAGGCGAGCCGATCCTGGTTTGACTTGCGGCCGCCGATGTGGCTGTCCTGAAAGATAGTGAAGCGCATGATTAAAAAATCTTCCGGTTCAGGGTCTTCTTCAAGCGCCCTGAAAAACTGTCTTCAATCAACTCTTCTGGTACTTCTTCTTCCAGAGTTTCCCGCGGCTCCATAACGAACTTCATCAGCTCCTTTTGCAACTCGAATGCCGTTTGCGGGCGTGCAAGATGGTCAAGCTTAAGACAGCGTTCAATAATTTCCAGCAACTCAGGCGACATTGCGGTCCCGGCGAGTTCCTTCACCGGCACCATCTGGTCGTCCTTTTCGCGCTCACTGGCCGGTTGCGGATGCACACCGGCCACGCAGGTGTACATGGTTGCGCCGATCGCATAAATGTCGGACCACGGCCCCAGTTGTTCGTTCGCGCGATACTGCTCCGGGGCCGCGTAACCAGCGGTATACATCGGGCGCAATCTGGGCGCGTCAGCGTTTAGCGCCTGACGGGCAGCACCGAAATCGAGTAATACGGGCGCGCCCTCCATCGTGATGTAAACGTTGGCAGGCTTGATATCCAGATGCAGCAACTTGTTTGCGTGTACTTCGCGCAGACCGTTGAGCAAGCGGGTAAACAGGCGACGCACAAAGCTGTCGGTAAATTCGTGGCGATGCCGCTGTATGTGGAACTGCAGCGTACGTCCGCGCACGTATTGCATGACCATATAAACGGTCTCGTTAGCGCGGAAAAAATTCTCCACGCGCACAATGTTAGGGTGAGAGATCGTCGCCAGCGAACGGCCTTCCTCGAAGAAGCACTTGAGGCCATGACGAAACACCGAAAGGTTTTCTTCGGAGTTGATTTTCACTTCGGCACCGTCAACACGAATGACCAAGGCAGCCGGCAGATACTCCTTGATAGCGACCGGGGCACCACTATCGTCGCGCCCGAGATACACGATTGAAAACCCGCCCGATGACAGCAGCTTTTCGATGGTGTAATTATTTAGTCGGTAACCGTCTGGTAACGGTTCGTTGGATTGCGATGCCATTTTTTTGAATCGAATCTCCGCGTCGCGAAAGGACGCGCGAAATCACTAAGTTATAATTGTCTAGTGTTGTATTAGTTAAGTAAAGCAGCGTCTTAAAATCGTCATCCGCGCGCTTTTTTCGCGGTCTCGCTTATTGCGTCCTCCATTATCCCTTTCTTTTTGTTCAATTT
>JANMZU010000751.1:0-3815 GCA_031383585.1 Betaproteobacteria bacterium | reverse complement strand
GGCGGGCGATGGCATAGGCGGCGAGTGCACTGATGAACAGCGACAGAAGCATCGACAGGATGGCGACGATGGCGCTGTTGAGCAGGTAACCCGGTAGCGGCTGGTCGCGAAATGCAGCGATATAGTTGCTGAGGACCGGATTCTGCGGCCAGTAGGTGATCGGCTTTGCAGTCAACTCGACTTCATTTTTGAGCGAGGTAAATAGAATCCAGATGGCAGGAAAAAAGCCGTTGAAGAGCACGATGGCGGCCGCGAACCAGCGCAAACGCTTTGCTGTGAAAAGATTGTTCAATCCTTATCCCCCCGGACATAGCGCAGGTAAACAAACGTCGTTGCCATCGACAGCATGAACATGAACACCGCGAGGGTCGAGCCGTAGCCCAGGTCGAGGTAGTCGACGGTATTGAGTTGAATGTACATCGCCAGCGTTTGCGCCTCTTCGCCAGGACCGGGCATGCTGAACGGGATATCGAACGACTGGATTGCCGTTAGGGTGCGAAAAATCAGCGCGACCAGCATCGACGGCACCAGCAGTGGCAGCGTGATCTCGATGAACTGCGTCCATTTCGAGGCGCCATCGACTTCGGCGGCTTCGTAAAGCGACGCCGGGATGGTCTGCAAGCCCGCCAGCAGGATCAGCGCCATGAATGACGATGTCTTCCAGATGGTGGCGACGCAGATCGCCATCATCGTCAACGCGGGCGAATTGAACCAGATCTGCGGTTCGCCACCGAAGCGCCGGATGACGTCATTGACAATGCCGTACTCGCTATGAAAAAACCAGGCGAAGATCAGGCCGACGAATGCAAGCGGCAATGCCCAAGGCAGCAGTAGTGCCAGCCGAATGGGACTGCGAAAACGAAATGGCATATTGGCCAGCATGGCGAGACCCAGGCCTATCACCAGCGCACCGGGCACTGTGACAAAGGTGATGATCAGCGTGTTCTTCACGGCCCGCCAGAACATGCTGTCGGATAGCGCGGTAGCGTAGTTGTCGAGGCCGACGAAAGTGATCGGTACACCCAGCGCAGGACGCACATCAAACAGGCTGTTGAACAGCAACCTTGAGACCGGGTAAGCGACGATTGCCAGAATGAACACGATCGCCGGGGTCAGCAGGGCCCAGGCCAGCGCCGTTTCGCTGGGGTCGAGGATGCGGTCACGCAGGGTACGTTGGCTCATGCTGATGTGCGGTTAGCGTAGCGCTCTGGCCACACGCTGTTCGATTTCGTCCAGGGCTTGTGCCGGTGTTTTCACACCCGCCATCACGGTATTGGTGTTGATGCGCAATGCGTCAGAGATCGCCTTGTAGACCGGCGTGACGGGCCTTGGCCGCGCGGTCTCGACGACGGGTAATGCATCGGCGAACCACGGCACCGCCGCCAGTACCTCTGGATCCCGATAGACAGCAGGGAACACTGGGTGAAATGAACCCTTGAGCGCCAATTGCTTTGAGACACCTGGGCTGGAAAGCCAGCGGATCAGGGATACCGCCTCGGTCTTGTTCTTGGAAAATGTCGAGACAGACCAGTTCCAGCCGCCCATGCATGAGACCGGCTTGCCGCCCGGCATTGAGGGCAACTTGACGACGCCGACCTTACCTTTGACCTGCGTATCCGCGCCGCCCTGAAAGTGATTCCAGGCATAACCCCAGATGACACCGAAGACGACTTTGCCTGCCTGAAACTCCTTGCGCGTGTCATCGGTACCGACTTCTGCGATGTTCTTTTTTGCGATGCCTTGACTGACCATGGTGCGCCACATGTCGAGGCCGGCTTCGGCTTTGCCGCGCTCAAATGTGGTCTTGCCATCGCGAATAATTTCGCCACCGAGGCTCCAGTACGGCAGCAGGAAAGTACACACCGCACCCTCCACCGCCTTGCCCTGAAAACTCAGCCCTTGCAGATTCGGGTTGTTTTCGCCCTGCTGGATTTTGCGGGCGATGCGCGCGAGTTCCGGCCAGGTAGTCGGCGGTTGCTCGTTGTATTTCGCCAGCAAATCCTTGCGGTAATAGAGGAATAGCGAATCTGCCAGCGCGGGCAGCGCCATCATCTTGCCGTTGACCGTATTGGCCTCTCGATACGCGGGAAGGTAGCGTGAGAGCTCAGCCTCGGCGTCCTTGCCGAAATAAGGGTCTAGCGGCTCAGCCCAGCGCGCAGCTGCAAATTGCGCTGGCCGAATGATGTCGATGAGAAAAATATCGAGCGTCGAATCCTTGGCGGTCAGCACCATGTTGAGATACTTCTGGTTCAGCTCCGAAGTCGCGCCGCCAATTTCGAGGGAAATGTTCACGCCTGGATGGGCAGCCGTGTACTGAGCGAACAGTTCGCGCATGAGGTCGGGACGCTGCTGGCCGCCAACATAAACCTTGAGATTGACGGGGCCCGGCGGCGCGGAATGCGCAGCCGTGGCCTGCGCGAATCCGGCAAGCAGAATGATCAGGCAGCTTATGGCGGCGCGCTGGATCATGTCACGATTCCATCAAGCGGCACGTAAAACCATGTTCGTGTCCTTGTCGAACAAATGACACTTGTCCATGTTCACCCACACCGCCGTTTTCTGCCCCGTATCGAATGGAAGATTCGGTGGCAGACGCGCGATCAACTCGCCGCCTTCGCACGCCAGCGTGACGAGCGTCTCCGCACCCAATGGCTCGAGCACCACGACGCGCGCCTCAAGCTTTACGGCGCTGCTGCTAGTTTGTTCGATGTGGATGTCCTCCGGACGGACGCCGAAGGTGACGGCGCGCCCGGCGAGGGTACGGGTGTAGTCCTGATGGTTCGGCAGCACCAGCCGTTGCGCGCTTTGCCCGAGCGCAACGCAAGCGCTACCGTCGACCAATTCGATTGCGGCATCGAGGAAATTCATTGGCGGCGAGCCCGTGAAACCTGCTACAAATCTGGAAACAGGCCGGTTGTAGATTTCGTCCGGCGTGCCGACTTGCATGATGTTACCGCCGGACAGCACGACGATGCGCTCGGCCAGCGTCATCGCCTCAACTTGATCGTGTGTGACATAAATGGTAGTGGCACCGATGCGCTGGTGCAGTTTCTTGATTTCGGTTCGCATCTCTGAACGCAGCAATGCGTCGAGGTTTGAGAGCGGTTCGTCGAACAAAAACAGCTTCGGCTGCCGCACGATGGCTCGGCCCATTGCTACCCGTTGCCGTTGACCGCCTGAAAGCGCGCGCGGCTTACGGTCGAGTAAGTGATCGATTTTGAGGATCGCCGCAGCTTCTTTCACGCGCCGGTCAATGTCCGCAGCGGGAAATTTGCGCAGCTTCAAGCCGAAGGCAAGGTTATCGAAGACATTCTTGTGCGGGTACAGGGCGTAATCCTGAAACACCATGGCGATATCGCGTTCACGCGGCGGCAGGTCATTGACCACACGGTCGTCGATCGAGATGGTTCCGCCGCTGATCGACTCCAGCCCGGCGACCATCCGCATGAGTGTGGATTTTCCGCAACCGGACGGACCAACGAAGACTACAAATTCGCCCGGGCGGATGTCGAGATTGATGCCGTGTACCACTTTGATGCCGTTGTCGTAAACCTTGACGACGTTTTCGAAGCGGACACCAGTTGCCACTGCCGCGTTCACAGGCGGGCCATTTTCAGTACACGCCCGTATTCAACTGTTTTGCCAGCGCCGGCTTCATCGCGCTCAGGAACGTATTGGCCTGACGCATCATCATGCCCATGTCCGAGGCGATGACGCTGGCCGAGCGCATCGTCGTGCTGTCCGGCGGTAACATCATGCAAGTCGGCACGCCGGACGAAATCTACAACCGGCCTGTTTCCAGATTTGTAGCAGGT
>JANMZU010000718.1:0-3800 GCA_031383585.1 Betaproteobacteria bacterium | reverse complement strand
TGCTGGAGTTTTCCACTCTATTGCGCAACACAGCGTTGCTAAATATGCGCCAGCCTAAAGTTCGCCGGACGGAGGCCGATAGCCTCAATGCGCGGCGTATTGCGCGGCACAGTTAGCGACGGACCAATCGTTTTGTCGGATAAAGCGGACGACGCCGACGCGTCGAATAACGCGCGTGTATCCCGCAGAAAGCACGGCAATCACCAGGTTTTTTACCAGATCGAAGTTGCCCGCGACTCGCGACAATTGTCTGATGAGAAATGCCGGATTTGGCGCACATCGTTATTTGAAGGACGTTAATCATCATGCTTTGGCGTAGACAAACCTGGTTCACCGGCAAGGCGGTACCGGCTGCCATATTCGCGCTTGGCGTATGCGCTTCCGCAACGGCTGCGCTATGGATACAGTCGATTAATGACTCGCAAGCGCAAGCCGAATTTGGGCGCTACGCTGAACGTGTGGCTAACGAGATATCGAGGCGCTTTCGCCAGCCCATTTATGGGCTGAACGGCGCGCGTGGCCTCTACGCCGCCAATTCGAACGTAACCCGCGCACAATTTCAGGCATACGTAGAGTCACGCAACCTGTCCAACGAGTTTCCGGGTGTGCGCGGACTCGGCTTCATACAGCCGGTTAAGCGCACTGACCTCAAGCGCTTTGTCGCGGCGGTACAGGCCGACGGTGCGCCTGAATTTGCAATTCGCCAGTTTGAAAACACAGCTCATGATGAGCTTTACGTCATCAAATACATTTCACCGTTTGCGCCAAACGTCGCCGCATCCGGTCTCGACATCGGGTCCGAGCCACGGCGGCGAGTCGCAGCGCAGCACGCAATCGACACCGGCGAGTCCACGTTGACGCCAGCCATTGCGTTGCCGCAGAACGGCGGCAAAACGCCCGGTATGCTGCTTTGCGTACCCGTGTATCGCACCGGCACAGACCCAACCACTGTTCAACAGCGGCGCGCCGCACTCATTGGCCTGCTATATGCGCCGATCGTGATTGCGGAGTTGCTCGATGGCATGCCCGATGTCGTGGCCGACCACATTAATTTCCAGCTCTTCGACAGCGACAACATCAACGCCACGACAACGCCGGGCTATGGCGCCGTGATTGCCAGCAGTGGTGACAAAGGCGCAGACGATGCCGGCCTCGCCAATCGCTTTTCCACACGCCGCATCCTACCGCTGCCGGGTCGCAACCTGACGCTCAATGTGCGCAGTACGGGCCAACTGGATTCAAGTTTTGAGAGTGCGTTGCCGCGCGTTGTATTCGTCGGTGGCACGCTCGCAAGCATCATGCTTGCGCTGCTGCTTTGGCAGGCTGCATCAGGGCGACTGCGCGCCGAGTTGCTCGCGCGCCGCATGACCACCGATCTTGACCGTCTGGCGGCAGTTGCACGCCGAACGTCGAACGCCGTGGTGATTACGGATGCAGCGCGTCGCATCACCTGGGTTAATGAGGGATTTGAACGGGTGTCCGGATACAGTGCGGCCGAGGCGCTCGGTCGCTCGCCGGGAGACTTGTTGCAGTTCGACGGTACCGATCCAGCAACAGTCGTGCGTATGCGCGAATCCCTCGACGCCGGGCAGACATTTAACGGGTTGATCCTCAACCGCGCAAAGTCAGGCCGGCAGTACTGGCTGGAAATTGAGATTCAGCCGCTGCGAAATGCCGACGGCAAGCTCACCGGTTTCATGGCCATTGAAACCGACATCACCGAACGCCGCAACGCGCAGGCCAGACTCGAAGCCGCCATGCGCGATACCGACGCATTGCTGATCACGCTGAATATGCACGCCATTATTTCCGTGGCCGATGGCGACGGGAAGATCATCGAAGTCAATGATGCGTTCTGCCTCATCAGCGGTTACACCCGCGAAGAGTTGCTGGGCCAGAATCACCGCATCGTCAATTCAGGGGTGCAATCGCCCGTGTTCTGGCGAAGGATGTGGAAAACCATCTCCGCTGGCACACCCTGGCGTGGCATTGTCTGCAACCGCGCCAAGGATGGTGCCCTTTACTGGGTGGATACGGTTATCGCGCCATTTATGGGTGCCGACGGCAAGATCGAGAAATACATTTCGATCCGTACCGATATCACCGCCAGCAAACAGGTCGAACGCGAACTGGTTCGCGAACGCCAGCGCCTCGGCAATATCCTTGATGGCACCGACGTGGGTACCTGGGAATGGAATGTAGAAACCGGCGCGATGGAGGTCAACGAGCGCTTTACGCAGATTTTCGGCTACACGCGTGAAGAACTGGCGCCAATAACCATTCTGAAGCTGGCCGACCTGACGCATCCTGAGGATCAGGCCGCGTCACTGGTCATGCTCAAGGCACACTTTCGCGGCGAGGCAACGGCGTTTGCCTGCGAGACCCGTGTCCGGCACAAGGATGGGCACTGGGTCTGGGTGCTCAACCGCGGCAAGCTATTTAGCCGCAATGACGATGGCAGCCCTGGCTGGATGGCCGGTACTTATATGGACATCACTGCAAGAAAGGCGGCCGAGCGTGATCTGGTACGCGAGCGGCAGCGGCTTGGGAATATTATCGAAGGCACTGACGTCGGCACATGGGAATGGAATGTCGAAACAGGTCAAACAGAGTTCAATGAACGCTGGGCGCAAATCGCGGGCTACACACTTGCGGAACTGGGTATTGTCAGTGTTGACCGGTGGAACCAGCTGATACACAGTGATGACCTGAGTCGTTCAGCCGCGGCCCTCGAAAAGCATTTCGACGGCGCGACGGCAACTTACCAATGTGATATCCGGATACTGCACAAAGCCGGCCACTGGGTCTGGGTATTGGTGTGTGGCAAGTTATTCAGTCGTGCCAGCGATGGGCGGCCCTGCTGGATGGCCGGTACTTATTTGGATATCAGTGAGCGCAAGCACGTCCAGCAGGCGCTGCGCGCCAGCGAAGCCTTCCTCGACCAGACCGGTCGCATTGCCGGCGTGGGTGGCTGGGAAGTGGACCTGACGACCAACGCGGTGCACTGGAGTGATCAGACCTGCCGGATTCATGACGTTGAGCCCGGCTATCAGCCAACTATTGAAGAAGCCATCCGCTATTACGCGCCCGAAGCGCAACCCATTATCACCAACGCGGTACGGCACTGCATCGACACCGGTGAAGGTTACGATCTGGAACTGCCGTTTATCACCGCCAAGGGCCGCGCCATCTGGGTGCGCGCAGTCGGGGAGGCCGAACTTGTCGATGGCAAGCCACTGCGACTGATAGGCGCTTTTCAGGACATCACGGCACGTCGCGAAATGGAAACAGCGATCCGCCGCCAGAACGAAATCATGACCAGTGTGATGGAGAACCTGCCCTGCGGCTTGACCGTGTTCGACAGCGATCTTCAACTGGTGGCGGCGAACGCCGAGTTCCGTCGCCTGCTTGATTTGCCGAATGTTCTGTTTGAAGGTGCCACCACCCGTTTCGAAGACATCATTCGCTTCAACGGTGAACGCGGCGAGTATGGAACGGAGAACGTCGAGGCGACAGTGCAGAGCATCGTTGCCCGGGCGCGGGCACCAGCGACGTCGCATCGGTTTGAACGTGTTCGTCCCGACGGCAGGGCGCTGGAGATTCTTGGTGGTCCGATGCCACGCGGTGGCTTCATCACCACCTATACCGACATCAGCAGCCGCCGCAAGGCCGAAGCCGAAGTCCAGCGCAGCGCAGAATTGCTGCGCGGAGCGCTAGAAACGATTGGCGTGGCGTTTGTGCTGTTCGATCCGGATGACCGGCTGGTGTTCTGTAACGACAAATATCGCGAGATATTTGCT
>JANMZU010000689.1:0-2298 GCA_031383585.1 Betaproteobacteria bacterium | reverse complement strand
GCGACCGGCGGCAACATAGCGCGGCAGATCGCGCTGCGCGCCGGCATGCCCGTGACCACCTGCGGCCTCACCGTCAGTCGCTTCTGCTCGTCAGGCCTGCAGGCCATCGCGAATGCAGCAGGCAGCATTGTCGTCGACAAGACGCCCATCGTCGTTGCCGGTGGCCTGGAGTCGATCTCGTGTGTGCAAGGCAGCCTCAACATGAACTACGCGATGGACGAATGGCTTTCGGCTAACAAGCCTGAAGTCTATTGGGATATGCTCAAGACGGCCGAGAATGTGGCCAAGCGCTACGGCATCAAGAAGGAAGACATGGACGAGTACGGCGTGCAAAGCCAGTTGCGTGCAGCCGCAGGAACGGTCAGCGGCAAGTTTGCCGACGAGATCGCGCCGATGACCGTGACCATGGGCGCGATTGACAAAGCCACCGGCGCCGCGATGACCAAGGAAGTGACCGTCAGCGCCGATGAGGGCATTCGCCCGGACACCACAATCGAAGGCGTATCCAAGATACGCTCAGCCGTACCCGGTGGCGTGGTGACTGCGGGAAATGCCAGCCAGTTTTCCGACGGCGCATCGGCCTGCGTAATGATGAGCTCCAAGGTTGCTGAACAACGCAATCTCAATCCGCTCGGTATCTTCCGTGGTTTCACCGTTGCGGGGTGTGAGCCGGACGAAATGGGTATCGGGCCGGTGTTTGCCGTGCCGCGCTTGCTTGAGCGGGCCGGTCTCAAGGTCGATGATATCGGCCTCTGGGAACTGAACGAGGCTTTCGCCGTGCAAGTACTTTATTGCCGTGATCGCCTTGGCATTCCGCACGATCGGCTAAACGTCAACGGCGGTGCGATTGCGATCGGGCATCCGTACGGCATGTCGGGTGCTCGCATGGTCGGCCACGCGTTGATCGAGGGTAAACGGCGTGGCGCGAAATATGTCGTCGCCACCATGTGCATCGGCGGTGGCATGGGCGCGGCCGGGTTGTTCGAGGTTTGCTATTGAACCGGCATGGAGAAGATTCGAGCCGGTTCCCCTCACCCCAGCCCTCTCCCAAGGGAGAGGGTGAGAAAAGCGGAACGACGAATAGAGACCAAATCGTTCCGAATCAATAGGATGGTGCACTCAATGACAACCAAAACTGGGTGAGATCGAATCGCACAGCTGAATGGCCCATTGAGCCACGGGGCAAAGTGGCTTTCAGCTATTCTCGTGGCCGAATCATCAGGGTTTGCGTCGCACGGCCAACAAGGCCGTCCTCATCGTAAATACGTGATTCGGCCAGTCCACCGCCGTCGGAGCCGAGCAGGGTTTGCGCTTCCACACATATCCATTCGCCGCGCGGCCGGCGCAGCAGATTGATCGTCAAGTCGAAGTTGACGAAGGTATAGCGATTGAAATCGAGAATCGAACTAATGCCGTTGCCGGAATCTGCGGAAACCGCGACGCGCTGGTAAGCCGACGCTTTTTCTCCCTCGACCAGCGGATGACACATGCGGAACCAGACAGCGCATGGGCCATGAAAAAACTCGCCCGCGGCGACGCGGGTTTCAACCAGATCCGGGTAGCCGATCGTGTCCGGAACAAACGGGAACCTAACTGACTTCGAGGCAGCGGGGGACGCGGGAGCAATCGGTAATGGATGGCCAGGAAGTCCTTCTTGCAAGCTGAAAGCAGCAGTACGCTGAGCCAGCGCCGTGAATCGGGCAACTTCTTTCCCTGCACACATTAGGACTGCTGAAAAATGTGCCGCGTTGCGTCCCGCATATTCCGTCTTGACGACAACAGTCAGGTCGGCGATCGGCACGGGGCGCAACAGGTTCGCCGTCAATCTTCCGATATGGTCGAGTCCGAGCGCTGCGGCAGCGTGTTCGAAAACCCGCATCACCAAAGCGATCGGTGGGCCGGCGTGTTCGTGATCGGGATGCCAAGGACCACGCGTGAGGCTGCTGGCTCGATAGCTGCCGTCCGTCTGTGTTTGAAACGCGGCAGCGGGCAAGTGAGTGGGATCTTCGGTTCGAGTCATGATTTTTTCGCGGTAGACCGCAGTATTCAGGCGAGGAAGCGACAATGAGAGCGGCATGCGTTTTCCGATCAGTATCGAAAAGGCGTTGCCGCGCGGTTTTACCAATGCACTGGACACTGCCTCTTGTTTATTGAGGGTAAGTGGTCGCAGTTGATTCAGACCTTTGGCTGAACAGGTTTATCTTGTTCGCCGCAGCACGGCCTCATTATGCTACCGGTTACTAGCCGAGTTCAATGCGGTTACGCCCCGCCTCTTTGGCGCGGTACAACGCAGCGTCG
>JANMZU010000686.1:0-8475 GCA_031383585.1 Betaproteobacteria bacterium | reverse complement strand
TCACCATCCGCCAGATATATTAGTGCAACATTGCGGGGGCGGGTCTCCGCCCAATATTGAAGGCGACCAAGAAGGCCGCTTGGAAGAGAAAGCATAGGGATTTCCAAGGTTCGCGCGCAAGAATATCAAGAAGAGGATGGACAAAGGATTTCGATTGGGCTTTATCTACGCAATTGTGTCGGGTGGGCCGCTGAGACATTTGGCACCGCACGGTAGATTGGTATTTTGACACGCAGGATGCGCGCCGGAAAATGCCACTTTATTTACAATAGATCTGAAAGAACCTAACAATGAAATTCTTTGCAATCAACAACGTAATTTATGACTATTTTTATTGAACAGCTGAACAAATTCTGAACATATTATTGAAACAGCTGTGGCGAAATTCTAGTCTATTGCAAGCACGATTGGGACGAACAGAGGCCTCAGAATTCGTATCATGCTCAATTCTGTTACAGCTATAAGCATAGACTGATTGTTCTCATTCGATTGAGCCTCGTCATGCGTTTCTTAATACCAACAGTCGCCAAGGATCTGGCATTGCTTCACGCTAGCGGCAAGGTCGCCAAAAGCCGGTTGTGTGAAACGCAAGCTCGATCATCTCAGTTTCAGTTTCGACTCCGTCCTTGCCCGGCACTACGAGACGAGCAGCCATGAATTTTGCGTGGCCGACGACTAAGTGATAAGTGTTTTAGACTACCGGTCCTCCACATTCAACGATGCTCGCATGTCTCCAATTATCATTTGCCCATATCTTCACGATTATGAGGCGAGAAAAGTACGAGCCGCGTTTGGGCTTGATGTAGACCGCGGAAGGAATCTGCCGTTTTTTTTATGGCAAGACCGATACAAGATCGGCCCAGAAAGAGCCTTCGAATATTGCTGGAGGCAGTTCCCTGAGCGTGATGTCATCATTCTTCATGCAGACATGGCCCCCATGCCAGATGACCTGAGCAATCGGTGGTTTCGCGATTTGTGTGATTTTGCGCAACAGTTGCCTGATGCGGGAATCGTTGCGTGCGATTTGCTTTATCCGCAGCGGATGGATTCCGGAGATTGGTCGGTGCAATGTGCCGGAGGCATCTTCCGAGAAGGGCAGATTGATTACGTGCATGGTCGTCATCTGCCTTATGGCGACAGCTTCAGGACGGTCAGAGAAGTGGCCTGGGCGACATTTGGGGGGATATATATTCGCCGGCATGCTATTGAAGTCTGCGGCGCATTTGATGCGAGGTATGAATGGGCTTATTGCATGGATGTGGACTATTCCCTTGAAATTAGAAGGCGCGGTCTAAAGATCTATCAGATCCCTGTCTCCTTGCTCCATGAAGAGAGCGGAACGACAAAAGATTTCCTTTGCCAAGAGGAGTATCGGGCGAAGGTCGATCTGAACTTGCAACGATTTTACGAGAAGTGGCGTGGGCATCCATTGCTTAGCTGGCCGGACGGCTCATCGATAGACGGTAACGGAACTGTAGAGGCGAAGGCGGACTCTTTTTGTCAAGGCAGCATCCGGCCAAATTGGGAGCGTCCGGCGCCTTTTTTTCGCGGCCGCTCCCACAGGGTGTCAGCCGTAGTAGCGAACCTTAGTGGATTGATCTGGCCTTGTTCCGGAGATCACCCAGTCACTATCTCCTATCACTGGTTGCGCTCGGATGGCGAGTTTGAAATATTCGATGGCCTGCGCACCTTTCTTCCTCGTGATCTTGCCCCAAATGACGAGATCCAATTGGATATCGACGTCGAAAGTCCCGCGAGCTCAGGGTTTTTTCGATTGCAGCTGTCGCTGGTAAATGAAGGTCGATTCTGGTTCGAGGATCACGGTTTCGAAATGGCCGAGCGAACCGTTGAGGTCTTGGACGAGCGCCAGTTTGTCCGCGGCGGTGCCCACGCACTTCATTCCATCGAAAAGCCTCGACCGGGCGAGCTTCGAACGGTCGCGGTTCGGCTCAGAAACGAGAGTGATTCGATCTGGCTAGCCGACGGCGCTGATCGAGTAGCGATCGCCAGCCATTGGCATGGCAGCGACGTTGTAGGCGACTGGGAGGGCCTGCGAACGCCATTGCCGCATGATCTTGCCCCGGGTGAACAAGTCACCGTGGCTGCGGCCGTGAAACTGCCTGAATTTTTAGGAAATTATGTCCTTGAATGGACGGCAGTACAGGCACAAGCTGGCTGGTTCGAAAATTCAGATGAATTTCGCAGCCATCTTGTCGAGGTGGAAGTTCTTGAGGCTGGGCCGTCCATCGCCCGATCTGACAACGCCAGGTCGCAAAAATGGCTCTACCAAGACTGGGTTGAGCGACACGCGACGCTGGACGTGCATGACCGTTCCGACGCGGCAAACCTTGTACGCAGTTGGACAAAGAACGTGCAGTTCACGATTATCATTACAGGCGCCGATCTCGACGAGCCAAGGTTGAGGAGTTCGGTCGAATCGATCGACACCCAGATCTATCCGCACTGGAAGTTGTGCGTCATCGCCGATGGCTCGGCCTCATCTAATGCGATTGAAGCGCTTGCTGCCATCAGCAACCGTGATCCGCGAATTCTTCCGCTTGTGCAAAGTCAGTCAGGAAGTCTGTACGCAGCATTGAACGATGCCCTGAGGGGGGCCTCGGGCGAGTTTGTCGTGTTGCTCGAGGCTGGAGATCGATTGGCTCCACATGCGCTGCTATTCGTCGCCGGGGAGATCATCTGCAACGACAACCTCGATTGGATTTACTACGACATCGACTACCTCGATGACAATGGCATGCGGCATGCGCCTGATTTTCGGTCCGGGCCGAACAAGGATTTGTTTCTCGCGCATGATTTCATGGCCAAACAGGCGAGCTTCCGTACATCCCGACTGCGAGAAATAGGGGGCTGGCGCGAAGGCTTTGACGGGGCACATAATCACGACCTTGGGCTGCGACTCTATGAATGCATCAAGGAGTCGAGCATCTGCCATATCCCTCATTTGTTGCATCATGTTAAGGGCGAGCCGTGGGAAGGGGCTTGCAGAGCCGACGTGGCCGCAATTGCTGCAGACGAACGATGTGTCACGGAGCATCTTGAGCGACTTGGCCAACTCGCGCGAGTGACGATGCTGCACAATGGGGCCGGCCTGCGTATTCGGTATGCGCTTCCAGATGAATTGCCGCTGGTGTCGATCATCATCCCGACACGCGACCGCAGCGAATTGCTCCGGCCTTGTATTGCCAGCATCCTGGAGCGGACTGATTACGCCAATTTCGAGATCTTGATCATCGACAATGGATCGTCTGAACCCGAGACAAAGTCATATTTTAGCTACCTGGAGTCGTCTGGATTCGCCCGGATCATTGTATGTGATGCTCCTTTCAATTGGTCACTTCTAAACAATGTCGGCGCGAGTCATGCCAAAGGCGACGTTCTGTGTTTCCTGAACAACGATACCGAGGTAATAACGGAATCATGGTTGTCGGAGTTAGTGAGTCATGCGCTGCGGCCCGAAATTGGCATTGTGGGCCCGGCTCTTTGGTACCCTGACAACCACTCACAGCATCGCGGAATCGTGCTCGGCATCGGTGGAATTGCCTGGTACCCTTTCCATCGAGTTTGCCGTGGCCAAGGGCTACATCCGCGGAATCTGCTAGCGCAGAACTACAGTGCCGTTACCGGGGCCTGCGTTGTGCTCAGGCGATCGGTTTTCGATGCTGCGAATGGCTTCCCTGAGCAGCACTTGCCAATCGGCTATGGAGATATCGATTTCTGTCTGTCGGTGGCTCAGCAGCAGCAATTACGTATTCTGTGGACACCATTCTCCGAGCTTTATCACTACGAAAGCGCTTCACGCGGGATACCTTCCCAGCCTGCCGAAGTCCGCCGTGCTGAACGCGAAGTTCAATATACGATCAATCGCTGGGCTGCCCAAATCGCTGACGATCCCTACTTCAATCCAAATCTCGCACTGATACCTTCGTCTATTCTGGAGCCTGCGGACCCACCGCGGGTAGCAGTGCGCAAGTCCTTGCGACATTACGGCGGCGCCGGCGCGCCGAAACTCGCGTTCTGCGCTATTCCGGGAGTTGATGGCAGCCGCGTGCCGCAAAGACTCTTATGGGAGAACAATGGAAGTCAGGTTCGCCAAAGATTGCTGCGGGAGAATTCCTTGCGAACTGTGATGATCGCGAACGGTCAAGAGATCGTCGAGGCCAGCGACGGAGTTGATACCCCTTCCAGTCGGTTTATGCACACTCGTGCTATCCGTGCCGACGTATGGTTCGGCGCATTCGAATCAGGTATCGGTGATAGGTTGGGAATCGATTGTGTTCAAGCCACGTTCATCCGCGATCCGGTCCGCCGTGTCATTGCTCACTATCTTGCACTTATCGAGTCGGCGGATAGTCCATTGGGGGACGATTCCCCTTTGCGCAAACTATCAGTTGTGGAAATGCTGCGCAAGGGCATCATCCCAGCGAATTTAATGTGCCGAAGACTTCTCGGCGAGCGAGCCGAAGCCGCGTCCTGGCAGCAGATCGAAGCAGGGGGCCGCACGTACTCAAGCCATTTCTGCGGTTTTTCGTTGCCAGCTGAAATCTGGGCTGGAAATGACACGCTAATTCTCCGTGGCGATGATCAACTCCCGGTGTCTAGCGCAGACCTGTGTGATCGGGCTCTGACCGAGATGCGTACCCGATTTGGCTTTGTCGGTATTCATGAGGATATGCAACGGCAGTTGAACACCTTGGGCGATAAATTGGGATGGGAATGGGAGCCGCATTCGGCGTCCGTCGAATCAGCTTTGGATGCACCCGCGGTCGACCTTGATGAGGAATCAATTCGAGTTATCGAGGCGTTCAACTGCGAAGATCGGAAGCTATTCGAGCATGTCAGTTCGCTGACTGACAGTATGTGGTTCGACGAACTGCGGATCAAATCGACGACCGGAAAGTTCAAACGGTCGCGCGTCAGGTATCGAGCGCCTGGACTGATGATATTGGGCATGCATCGTAGCGGGACCAGTTGCCTTGCAGGCATGCTCGAGTGCGCCGGCTTCCAAGCGGGAAAAGTGACGACATGGAACATCAATAACGCCAAGGGAAATCGTGAAGACCCACTCATAAACCTTCTATCGGAACGCATTCTTGCAGCGTCTGGCGGTAGCTGGGATAGTCCACCAAAAAGGCTATGCTGGACAGCGGAACATGGCGCAGAGCGTGACCTGATTCTCAAACGCCTGCGCTCGGAGGGTCGCCCTTGGGTTTTCAAGGATCCCCGGAATCTGTTGACGCTTCCCTTCTGGTTAGAGTCCGATTTACCGCTACTGCGTATCGGCATTATCCGAAATGTGCTGTCAGTCGCGCAATCGCTGGCGGTGCGTGACGACATGCCGCTCGCGCGAGGTATCGAGCTATGGACGAGCTATAACGAAGCGCTGATTCGCGAACATGAGCGTTCGCCGTTTCCTGTGGTGTGCTTCGACGTCCAACGAGAAGATTTCATCAGTGCGGTGGCAAAGGCGCTTGCCTCGGTGTTTCCGGACTGGATCGAAGTAGGTGAGATCGATCTAGAGGGCCTCGGTAAATTCGTAGACCCAACGCTGAATCACAGTCAGATCGAAATGAGCGAATCGCTCAGATTGCTGCGCTCGGTAGCGGGAGTTGATGAATTTCTCCTGCGGCGCACCGAAAGCGTTTGCAAGGCGTTGCTTGAAATCGCGGGTCTGCACAGCACTCCGATAACGGAAGGAGACCGTACAGCTGCGGATTCGGAATCCGCAGTCGCCGGGCTGATTCGACTTGACCATGCCTTGGCACACGGTGACACCCAAGGGGCTTACGCTCTCTGTAACGAAATGGTGGATGCCTACCCTGCGCGATCGGATCTTTGGTTGCGCCTGGTCTCGCTAACGCAATCAACAGGCGACCCGAACAATGTCCAGGACGCCGTCCATCGCGGCTTGGCCGCGATGCCCAATGATCCACGGTTGCTACTGCAGCAAGCAGAGTTGTCCTGGGCCGCCGGCCAGTTCGAGGACGCCTTGCGTGCCGCCGAGCGCGCCTTTGTAAATGCCCCAGATTGGATTGAACTGCGAACTCGGATCGAAAATTGGCGCTCCTCGATGGCAAGTGCCAAAATTGAAATAGCGCCCCGGTAGAAATTGACTGAAGACGTAGATCAAGCATTGGCGGGCACTTCCAAGCGTTTTCGTCCTGCAAGCCTCGCCAAATATAGCGTCCCGCATTTTTTTGAAGGCATGAAGATGCCTGCACGGCCTCAATCGACTGAACAACCAAGTTCTCAAATCTTGATGGCAATACGCTGCTTCAAGTCGAAGTAAACATCTTTGCGGCAAGCTGCGTGGTATTGATCGAAATAATGATCATGACACCGCAAGCGGCGGGGGGCTTCACCCGAAGAGATTCAAATTACGGCTGCATATTCAAGGACCAAGCCCATTTTTGCAAAAACTTGCCCATGTAGTCGCCAATTTTTGTACCGTATTGCGGAATGGATAAGAACTTTCGGCTGGTCTTCCTTTTTTCATGCGAGAATTACGCTCGTGATTTATGGCTGAACTCTAGCACCAGGGCGGCTTTCCGGGGTTTTGCAGGGGCGACTAATTAGGTCCTAATGGAAAATCTCGGTTGAAGGCTTCAGCGCGTCTACGCTCGCATGGACTCAAACACCGCGAGCAGGCCGGAGCAGCGCCGAACATAGTATTTCCGCAAGCGGATCTATATTTTCCAATTCACGCTGCAAGGCTGTAAGTGCTACTGCGACATCGGTTGCGCGCATGTCCGTTTTGGACTTGGCTAACCCTTCCTCTTGCGCCCAAACTCTGAAAAGGCTCAGGCCGACCTTCTCTTTTGCACTCATTTCGCTGACTGCACCAGCGATCAGTGCATCACCATGAGCCGGATCGCCAGCGCAAACCAGTGAGACTCCAAGTATAGCTTTGCTCCACCGATTGCACTTCCCCGCAAGCACCAACGGGGTGAGCCACTTTTGCACTAGCCCCCATTGTCGGTTTCCAGCCGCCCAACCCGCCAATTGCAATCGGGGCTCAAGCCAGTCTTGAGCGATCATGGCCGCTATTTCGGCGGCACGAAAAGCTTCGTCGATTGCCTTCGCCTGCCAATGCAGCTTCGCCCGTTCAAGCCAAAAATACGGGTCAGACGGAAGCATGGCGAGCCCACGTTTTACTGTATTTTCAATCTTGATTGGGTCACTAGAAGACCTTGCCAATCCTAGCAGGCGCATCCACAGATCTGCACGCTTCGGCGAGATCGTCAGCATCTCCTCGCATGCCTGATAAGCCACATCAAAGTTTCCAGCCGCGACCGCTTGCTCAATCTTGAGCAAGCCTTCCAAAGAGTTTGCGGATGGTGACGCAACGACGAGTTTGTCTGCTTCTTTGGAGGATACAATTCCAGAAAGCTCGCAAAGCCTGAAGTACAGCTTTTCCACTCGCGTGACGAGTTCGCCATCGATTCCGCGGTGCCTGCGCAAGACTTCGAAGGTGCCACCCGATTCAATCTCTTGATGAACCAGAGCATCGTCAAAAAATTCAGCCAGCGAATCAAGATTCAGGCGACCACCGGCAATAAGGTCCGTACAAATGGATGTCAGCGCAAGCTTTACTGACGCGACGAACTCGTCACGTGGGAGATCAAAACACACGATGGCAAACGGCGCGCGTTCAAACTCCTGAATGAGCGTCGCATTGTATGCGACCCAGAGCTCCAAACCCTTCAGGATTGGTAAACCATTGTGCGTAGAAAGTGATTGGGCCACCGACAACGGATGCCGAAAAATCCCCAACAGTCTCGGCCTTGCAATGGCATTGAACCAAAAAGGCAACGTAAACAAGGTCCGAGGATCTTTGAACATCCACGGCGATTCCGCAGCGGCAAATTCATTTAGCAGTTCGTTGCGCTCAAGCGCAGCATCTGGGGTCCACGCTACTCTGTCGGGCGGCGCGATCCAACTGCCTTGCGACGTCTGGAGCACCAGGTTGTTTAACTCAGTAACACGCAGGTCCTCCTGATTTCCCTTGCGATTGTCCTCGTTCCAAAGTGACACGTTGCCCGCGAAGAAGCCTGCACATTGCAACATTCCCGCCAAACAACTGCTACCACTGCGATGCATGCCGAGGATGATCAAACCAGGCGATCTGCTGCTCGGCGATGGCACACGATCATTCGGCACTGGAGTGTTGGGTTGCCCCTGATTGTCGAGTACGTCCACATGCAGGTTGATGCACTTGAATCCGTGCACTTCAAACCATGCTCTTCCTTCCTGAACCAGGGAAAGTTGCAGGCGCGCGGGGCCAGATACTGGCGGCGGATCAATTTCGACCAGCAGTGAAATCCCTTCTTCGGCTCGCAGATCATGCGGCAGACTCGTGCGGCGTCCATCGTCTACCAATATCGATCCATCGACATTGAGCCAATGGTAAGAAAAGTGCACTGGATGATCGCCGTCGGCCTGCCAGGTCATCGGGCT
>JANMZU010000684.1:0-10553 GCA_031383585.1 Betaproteobacteria bacterium | reverse complement strand
GCGCCAATTGTGCCGCTGCATCCGCCGTGTGCACCGCGTCGACCATTGCCGCATGAAGCGCATCGACGGTGGCGAATGGCCGTGCGCGCCAGGCGATTTCGGCCACCCATGGTGAATGTTCAAATATGCCGCCCAGCACTTTTACAAATTGTGCCTGGTCGATTTGCGAAAGCGACTGCAAGGTTTCAGTGGTCATGTCTGCTTACGATTAGAAGTGCTAGGATGGTGTGCCATCCATTGGTTGGCGATGTCGATGCGACGGCACACCCAGACGTTGCTGTGTGCGTCGATATGGTCAAGAAAGCGCTGCAGCGCGCGGAATCGCCCGGGCCTGCCGAGCACGCGGCAGTGCATGCCGATGGACAGCATGCGCGGATGCTCATCGCCCTCTGCGTACAGCACGTCAAACGCATCGCGAAGGTAGTTGAAAAAATCCTCACCGGTATTGAAGCCGCCGGGCATGGCGAAGCGCATGTCGTTGGTGTCCAGCGTGTAGGGCACGACCAGATGTGGCCTGACCACGCCGTTGCTTGTGGTCACGTCGGTCCAGAACGGCAGGTCGTCGCCATAATTGTCGCTGTCATAGGCAAATCCGCCATGCTCCACCACCAGCCGCCGGGTATTGGGGCTGTCCCGCCCGGTATACCAGCCCAGCGGTGCCGTACCGGTCAGATGCCGCAGGGTCTCGACCGCCAAGCGCATATGCTCGCGCTCCGTCGCCTCATCGATGCCCTGGTAGTGAATCCAGCGCAGGCCGTGGCAGGCGATCTCGTGGCCCAATTCCACGAAAGCTGCGGTGAGTTCCGGGTGGCGTTCAAGCGCCATCGCCACACCGAATACGGTGAGCGGCAATTTGCGCCGCTCGAATTCGCGCAGGATGCGCCAAACACCGGCGCGCGAACCGTATTCGTAGATGGACTCCATGCTCATGTGACGGGCCGGGAACGCAGCAGCGCCGACAATTTCGGACAGGAACTGCTCCGAATGCGTGTCGCCATGCAAGATGCAGTTTTCGCCCCCTTCTTCGTAGTTCAATACGAACTGCACGGCGACGCGCGCGCGCTCTGGCCAGCGCACCACTGGGGGGTTGCGTCCATAGCCGATGAGGTCACGAGGATAAAGGGGTGAGGCGTTTGTTGGTGCCATGTCGGCGACGTGCTTTCTGCGATGGTTTGACAATTCCCCCTCTCCCACGAGGGCAGAGGGCTATTTCTTCGCTCGCCCCTCGTGAGAGAGGGACCGTGGGAGAGGGGGCCGCTGAGAAATCAGCATATTCAATTACCACATCAATAGTTGGTATTGGAACCGCAAAGAAAATCTAAAGCAAGTATTCGCACTTCGAAACTAGCGATTCTCGGATTATCATTGGCCGAATGAACAAAAAATTGAAATTGCGCAGTGCATGGGCCGCCTGACCACACATGTATTGGACACGGCACTGGGCCGTCCGGGCGCCGGCATTCCGGTTGACGTTTTTCGCGTCGAAAGCACCGGTAATGATGTGACCAGGCGGCGGCTGCTCAGTGTGATCACCAACCAGAACGGGCGCTGCGATCAACCTTTGCTTGAGGGCGAATCTCTGAAGCCGGGAATATACGAGCTGGTGTTCAGCCTCAGCGCGTACTTTGCCGCCAGTGGCCAAGTATTGCCGACGCCGCCATTCGTTGGCGACGTGATTCTTCGTGTCGGTATCGCCGACAGTAGCCAGCACTACCATGTTCCATTGCTGGTGTCGCCATGGAGCTACTCAACCTATCGGGGAAGCTAGCAGTGGCAACGCAACCTGAATCAGTTCATCCGCAAATCCAGTTTATTCTTGGCGGAAAAACCATCGTTGTCGACGATGTTGCGCCTACCCGCTCGGTGCTAGAACATTTGCGTGAATCACTCGGTCGGCCCGGTAGCAAGGAAGGCTGCGCCGAAGGTGATTGCGGCGCTTGTACCGTCGTGGTTGGTGAACTGTGCGATGGGCGGGTGAAGCTTAAAACGGTGAATTCCTGCATCCAGTTTTTGCCAACCCTGGATGGCAAGGCCTTGTATACCGTTGAAGACTTGCGCCAGCCGGACGGCAGCCTCCATCCAGTGCAACAGGCAATGGTGGATTGCCACGGCTCGCAGTGTGGGTTTTGTACGCCGGGGTTTGTGATGTCGCTATGGAGTGTCTATCTCGCGCATGTTGGCAGCACCGCAAGCGAGGCAGAAATTCGCAGCGCGCTCACCGGTAACCTTTGCCGGTGTACCGGCTATCGACCGATCATTGTGGCAGGCGCAAAAATGTTCGATTTGCCCGGTGTCGAATTTGATCATGCGGGCTTGAAACAAAGTCTGCAGGCGATCAGTCGCACCAGTTCCCTGGCAATCGAGCACAAAGGCCGGCGCTTTTTTTCACCGAAAACGCTCGCCGAGCTTTTGAAGCTCCGCGCCGCATATCCCAAGGCCACTATTCTCGCGGGCAGCACCGATGTGGGTCTATGGGTGAACAAGCAGTTCCGCGACCTGGGGGACATTATTTTTGTTGGTGAAGTTGCAGAACTCAAAGCGACTATTGCTAGCGCATCGACGCTGACCATCGGCGCGGCGGTGTCGCTGACGGAAGCCTACGTAGCGCTGAAAGACATTTACCCGCAGATGAACGAAATGTGGGAGCGCTTCGCATCAGTGCCGATACGCAATGCCGGCACGCTGGGCGGCAACGTCGCTAATGGCTCGCCCATAGGAGACAGCATGCCCGCGCTAATCGCGCTGGGTGCCACGGTTACGCTTGCCAGTATCGACGGGTCGCGAACGCTGCCGCTCGAAGAGCTTTACCTCGCGTACATGAAAAACGCCATTGCACCGAATGAGGTGCTGGTCGCCATCGATATTCCGTTGCCGGCTTCCGCGCTGCAATTTCGCAACTACAAAGTGTCGAAGCGGTTTGATTCGGACATCTCCGCTGTCTGCGCTGCATTCTCGATCCAAATCGAGGGTGGCAGGATCGCAAATGCCCGCGTGGCGTTTGGTGGGATGGCAGCGACCTCCAAGCGAGCCACGACGACCGAGGCAGCATTGAATGGCCAGCCATGGACTGAATCCAGCGCGCGTGCGGCAATGGCCGCGCTGGCGACCGACTACGCACCACTCTCGGACATGCGTGCCAGTAGTGCCTATCGACTTTCGACAGCACAAAATCTGCTTTACCGTTTCTATCTGGAAACCCGCGAACTCGATCCGCTGCCTTCGAGCAGTGCGAGCGTATTCGCATGAGCGTCCATCCACACGAATCCGCCCACCTTCATGTCTCGGGTGAAGCGACTTATATCGACGATATTCCAGAGTTGCGTGGCACGCTATACGCCGCGCTGGGGTTGAGCAACCGTGCGCATGCGCGCGTCACGTTTGTCGACCTATCGGTGGTACGTGCTGCACCTGGTGTTGTCGCCGTACTGACGGCACGCGACATTCCAGGCAGAAACGATTGCGGACCAATCCTCCACGATGATCCCATCCTTGCCGATGGACTTGTGCAGTACGTGGGCCAGCCAATATTTGCCGTCATCGCTGAGTCCGTGGCGGCGGCGCGCAAAGCCGCGCGTCTGGGCAAGATCGAATATGCGGACCTGCCGCCCGTGCTGAGTACTCAGGCGGCGAAGGAGCAGCAGTCGTTCGTGTTACCGCCTATTCATCGCGTGCGAGGCGAACCGGCCGCTGCGCTTGCCGCCTCGCCGAGACGATTGAAGGGAACGTTTAGTGTGGGCGGCCAGGAGCAGTTTTATCTGGAGGGCCAGATCTCCTATGCCGAACCCAAGGAAAACGGCGGCATGCACGTCTGGTGCTCAACCCAGCATCCGACGGAAATGCAGCACATGGTCGCGCATGCTTTAAATTTACATTCGAACCAGGTGCAAGTTGAAGTGCGGCGCATGGGTGGTGGGTTCGGCGGCAAGGAATCGCAGTCGGCCTTGTTTGCCTGCGTAGCTGCGGTTGCGGCGAGACACCTCAACCGTCCGGTGAAGCTGCGACTGGATCGCGACGACGACATGATGATTACCGGCAAGCGCCACTGCTTTGTATATGAATACGACGTCGGCTTCGATGCTGATGGGCTGATTTGTGCGGTGAAGATTGAAATGGTCATGCGCGCCGGATTTTCGGCCGACCTGTCCGGTCCGGTCGCGGCGCGCGCACTTTGCCATATCGACAATGCCTACTACCTCAGTGATGTCGATGTGGGCGTAATGGCGGGCAAAACCAACACGCAGTCCAATACGGCGTTTCGCGGCTTTGGCGGCCCGCAGGGTGCGATTGCGATGGAAAATATCGTCGACAGCATCGCCCGCGAAGTAAACAAAGATCCACTCGACGTACGCAAGCTTAACTTTTACGGCAATGCCAATTGGCAGCCGGAGCGCAACACCACGCATTACGATATGACCGTTGAAGACAACGTCATTCATGAGCTGGTCGCCGAGCTTGAGGTGAGCAGCGATTACCGCCGTCGTCGAGAAGCAGTGCGTACCTTTAATGAGACTAGCCCGGTGCTCAAGAAGGGGCTGGCGCTGACGCCGGTGAAGTTCGGTATCTCCTTCAATATGGTTCACTACAATCAGGCGGGTGCGCTGGTGCATGTTTACACCGACGGCTCAGTGCTGGTGAACCACGGCGGCACCGAGATGGGGCAGGGCCTCAACACCAAGGTGGCGCAGGTGGTAGCGGCGGAACTCGGTATCAGTCTTCAGCATGTGCGTTGCACTGCCACCGATACCAGCAAGGTGGCCAATACGTCCGCGACGGAAGCCTCGACCGGAAGTGATCTCAATGGCAAGGCTGGGCAGGATGCGGCCCGGCAGATCAAGTTGCGGCTGGCGGACCTAGCGGGCACTTTTTTCGGAGTTGACAGCGCGGACGTGTTGTTCGCTGACGACAAGGTTTCTGCGAACTGTCAGTCGATCACCTTCCCCGAACTGGTGATGCGTGCCTACCACGCCAGGATTCAGCTCTGGTCGGATGGCTTCTATGCGACACCGAAGTTGCACTGGGATCGCAATACGCTCACCGGGCGCCCGTTCTTCTATTTTGCCTATGGTGCCGCGGTTTCCGAGGTGGTCGTCGACACGCTCACTGGAGAGTGGAAACATTTGCGCGCAGACTTGTTGCACGACGCCGGAAATTCAATCAATCCGGCGATTGATATTGGCCAGGTGGAAGGCGCATTTATTCAGGGCGCGGGCTGGCTAACCACGGAAGAACTCTGGTGGAACGCAGAGGGCAAACTGATGACGCATGCGCCATCAACGTACAAGATTCCCGCCGTCAACGATTGCCCACCAGACTTCCGCACAGCGCTATACCAGAATGCGAATGTCGAAGACACGGTGTTGCGATCCAAGGCGGTGGGCGAGCCACCATTGCTGCTGGCGTTCTCGGTGTTCTTCGCGATTCGCGATGCCATTGGCAGCGTCGCCGACTACCGGATAAACCCACCGCTCAATGCGCCGGCGACCGGTGAATCGATCATGCGAGCGGTCGATGCTGTGCGGACAGCGGCGAGGATTTGACGTGCAAGACCACATGTCTTTACTGCGGGAAGCAAGGCAACGCCATGAAGCAGTGATTGTCGTGTCTGTCGCCGAGACCAAGGGGTCAGTACCGCGCGACACCGGAACCAAAATGTTCGTCACGGCCAGCAAGGTATCGGGCACCATCGGCGGCGGACATCTTGAATTCAAGGCAATCGATATTGCGAGAAACATGATTCTGTCCAGCGGCGCGCGCGCGATTCACCGTTTTGTCCTCGGTGCAACGCTCGGCCAATGTTGCGGTGGGGTGATGAATTTGGCATTTGAGGCAATCGACGCGGAAGCCTGTGGGATGGAAAAGGCGCCGACACCCGATTTTCAACTCGTACTTTTTGGTGCCGGTCATGTCGGCCGCGCCGTCGTGAGAACACTCGCCGATCTTCCTTGTGCGACTACCTGGGTCGATAGTCGCGAGGACGAGTTTCCAAACGACATTCCGGCCAACGAGCAACGCGTCTGCACCGACGAGCCTGAGTGCGAGGTTGATGCAGCGGCGGCAGGTAGCTATTTTCTGGTCATGACCCACAGTCACGCACTCGATCAGGTATTGAGCGAGCGCATTCTCAAACGCGATGACTTCGCCTATTTCGGTCTCATCGGCTCGCTTTCAAAGCGGCGCCAGTTTGAACGGCGATTGCTGGATCGCGGCGTTTCGCAGGCGCAGTTGGCACGCATGCGTTGCCCGATTGGTGTTGATGGAATCGCCGGCAAAGCGCCGGCGACCATTGCCATCGCCGTGGCGGCAGAACTTTTGCAACATCACAGTGCTAGAGCCAGCGCCGCGCTGCCTGCAAATTACGCAGCGTCGTCGGCTACGCAATAATGGAAGCCTATGTCGTCGATTGGCTAAGTCTGCTGGTGCGCTGGTTGCACCTGATCGCAGGCATCGCGTGGATCGGCGCGTCGTTCTACTTCATCATGCTCGACAATTCGCTCACCGCACCTGCCAAAGCAGACGACGTGGCCAGCGGCGTGCATGGGGAGCTATGGGCAGTGCATGGCGGTGGTTTGTACCAGAGCCAAAAGTATCTGAGCGGGCCTAAGGGTGAACCGCTCTCCAACAATCTGCACTGGTCCAAATATGAGGCTTACACCACTTGGGCTTCGGGCATGGCCCTGCTGGCGATCATCTATTGGTACGGTGCCAGCACCTACCTGATTGACAAGAATGTGATGGCCCTGACGCCGTCACAAGCAATTGGCATCAGCATGGGTGCCATCGTCGGTGGGTGGCTGTTCTACAGCGCCATGTGTAAGTTATTCGATGGCAAAGAAGCTTGGCTGGCCGGGTCGCTGCTTGTATTCGTGATCGTGGTGGACTGGGGCCTGTTTCAAGTGTTCAGTGCGCGGGCCGCATTCCTCCACGTTGGTGCCGTTCTCGGGACCATCATGGCGGCCAATGTATTTTTCGTCATCATTCCCGGCCAGAAAAAAATGGTCGCGGAAATTCGTGCCGGTCGCGAACCCGATCCCACCCCCGGACGACTCGGCAAGCAGCGCTCGGTGCACAACACCTATTTCACACTGCCGGTGCTGTTCATCATGATCAGCAATCACTATCCGATGACCTACAGCCATCCGCACGGCTGGGCAGTGCTGGCAGTGATCATGGTGGCGGGCGCATTGATCCGCCAGTTTTTTGTGGTTCGCCATCGCGGCCAGCAGCGGCCGATGTTCGTGGTGGCAGGAGTGTTGTTATTGCTGGCGGTGTTTATGGTGCTGACACCCAGTCCACCCAAAGCCAACACGGGCAAGTCCGCCAGCTTTGCCGAAATCAAAGTGATCGTCGCCGAGCGTTGTGCGTCGTGCCACGCCGCGCAGCCAACCCAGGCTGGCTTTGCCCAACCACCTAAAGGTGTGATGCTGGAAAGCAGCGAGCAAATCCTGACCCACGCACCGAAAATCGCCGAGACTGTGGCTTCGCGTTACATGCCTATTGGCAACCTTACGCAGATCACCGATGCGGAGCGTGAGCGCATTGCGTCGTGGTTTCGGGATGGGGCGAAGGCGCGTTAGCGCGGCGGTGATTTTTGTCGCAGAGCCAGCATTGGCGCGGCTTCTTGTGGCATTTTGTCGGCCTGCGATGTCGGCTAATGCTTGTGATTGGTGATAGGATTTAAGCGGCGGATTGAATCAACCGCCGTAGCGCGCCTCTAGTAGATCCAGCTCACGCATGATCTTCCTGAGTGTCAAATAGTCCAGGCAGCGATCCCGGCCGATCTTGACGAAGGCGACCCTTTCAGCACGCAGTCCAACCAGGCGGAACTCGCGCTCGATTTCGTCGGCATCGACATTCACGGCCGATGCATCGTTTGCGGTCAGGCGGTCGATGCGCTTACGGTACAGGTCCACCACGCTGGCGGCAGCAGCCATATGTTGGTTTGCATCCGCGTGAAGGCTGATCATCATGTTGCGGGCGACTTCAATAGCGCTGATTGCAGCCTCGGCAGCAGCCAATCGAGCGCGATCCTCTTCAGCCCGCGTCGCCTCGTCAGTCGGTTGTTCCAGCCCGCGCAGAGTGCGCGGCAGTGCGAACGTGGTCAACAATAATGAGGCAACGATGACACCGGCAGCCAAAAAAATGGCGAGGTCACGCGCTGGGAATGGCGTGCCGTCATTCAATACCACAGGCAAGGTAAGCACACCGGCGAGCGTCACTGCGCCGCGCACACCGGCCAGTGAGATCGCCATCACTAGCCGCAAGCTCGATTCGGGTGGCGCGACGCCACGGCGTCGCGCACGGAAAAACGTCACTTTCAGCGATATCCACACCCAGACAAAGCGCATTGTGCCTAATGCGGCGACGATGAGCACGACATACACGCCCAGCCACCATGTCTCCTGATGCGGGGTGCTCAGCATCGTCTTGGGCGCCGCCGACAATAGCGCCGGGACTTGCTCGCCGAGCAACACGAAAATACTGCCGTTGGCGGCGAGCTGAACCATGTCCCAGAATGCCGTTCTGCGCAGCCGCGTGGTGGCGCGCCACTGCCAGACATCCATAAAACTCATGGTCACGCCGGCGGCGACAGCTGCGAGGATTCCTGAACAATGCAATCGTTCCGCAAGCAGATAGACGCCGAACGGAATGAGCACCGTGATGAGAATCTGCGCCCCGCCGTCTTCGCCGAATTGCGCGGTAGCCCAAGAGGTGATGCGCGCAACTGCCCAGGTCACAGCTATCCCGATCGCCAGACCACCAAGCGAGGTCCACAGGAAGCCAGCCAACGCATCGGCGAACGAGAACGCGCCAGTTAGTGCGGCGGCAACAGCAAACCGCATGCAAACCAGGCCGGTGGCATCATTGAGCAGGGCCTCGCCTTGAATGATGTGTCGGAGCCGGCCGGGAATGGGGGTGCGGGCAGCGATTGCGGTGACCGCGATGGGATCGGTCGGCGAGATCACGGCGGCCAGCGCAAACGCGATGGCCAGTGGCATCGTCGGAATCAGCCAGTGTATGAATAAGCCCATTCCGAGTACGGTGAACAACACCAATCCCAGTGCCAGCTTGAGGATCGTCGGCGCTTCGCGGAACAGCTCATCCTTGGGGATGCGCCATCCGTCCAGAAACAGCAATGGTGGCAGAAACAACAGGAAAAACACCTGCGGATCGAGCACCGCCGTGGGCAAACCCGAATAGTGGATGGCCGCGCCGAACGCGATCTGCACCAGCGGCAGCGGCATGGCTGACACGCGGGCCACGAATGCGCTCATCACCACAGCGAGCAGCGAGATCAGTACGATTGCGGTCGGTTCCACGATGAATGCCGATCAATTGGGGTATGTTTAGTGAGCGCGCAGGCGGTGTTCGCTGCGCGATGCCAGGCAGCCAAGCTTTCGCATCAATTGCGGGTCGTCATTTATAGCCAATGCTGCGGCTTCTCGTCTGTGCGGCAACTAACCAATCGCGGTCAATTGGGCGAAGAGTCCCAACCTCTTATTCTATTTCTCGATCATTAGTTCAATAAACGAGTGGTGGAAATATCAAACATTCGTCGTCCCCGCGAATGGTGAAGGCACGCCTTCACCCCAGTGACTTTGCGGAGAGAGACGCTGGATTCCCGCCTTCGCGGGAATGACGAATTTTTTGCCGGCCCAGTAAATTAATGCACTAAAGAAGTAGAAATGGAATTAGGTGCGTTGTCGTACTGTGCGCTATTCAAGCCACACGAGCGACACGAGCGACTGGTTCAGGCCTTGCACCATCACATCCGCCGTCTTTCTCCGTCCAGCATAATTGACTGTAGATCGCCATTCGATGCGCCTTCCCAGCCAAATGAGCCCAGAACACCGCGCCAATGCATGATGCCAATTTTCGTGTGCTGAGTGATAGAGATTCGAAGTTGTTGGAGAAAAACATAGGGTCGACGGCGGCATGACAATTGGCAAACAGTACGAGACAGGTTTTGGACAGCGCTCGCTTCCCAGCACTGCGAAGGCAGCGTCAACAATACCCATCGCGCCCAATGGCATGGTAGGTTGATGGCTCGTTATTGCACCGGTACAGCCACCACTCGCCAGACGACATTGCCGACGTCATCCGCCACCAGTAGCGCGCCGCGCTTGTCCAGTGTTACACCGACCGGCCTGCCATAGGCGTTGCCCTCAGCGCTGAGAAAACCACTCAGCACGTCAACGGGCATGCCCGACGGTTTGCCTGCTTCGAACGGGACGTAGACGACTCTATAGCCGCTATGCGGTCTGCGATTCCAGGATCCGTGTTGACCAATGAACATGCCGTTGGCAAATTGTCCGGGCAGTGACGTGCCGACCGACGACACCAATCCAAGCGGTGCGGTGTGTGCGCCCAGTGCATAGTCGGGCGCAATCGCGTTGGCCACCAGAATGGGTTGCGGTGGCTGTACGCGGGTGTCAATGTGTTGCCCATAGTAGCTATAAGGCCAACCATAAAAGGCGCCATCGCGCACGGAAGTCAGGTAGTCGGGGACGAGATCACTGCCCAGTTCGTCGCGCTCGTTCACCACTGTCCACAGC
>JANMZU010000678.1:0-2774 GCA_031383585.1 Betaproteobacteria bacterium | reverse complement strand
CGGATAGGCGATCTCCAGAAACTGCTCAACCGTATTCGCGCTGTCGTTGCGAACGTGCAGTCGCAGCCAGAGCGCAGATTGGGACATGCCAAGATTGACCCCGTCCTTGTTGTTTACACCGGTCGAAAACGTTGCCGCAGGATCGGTATGCCGGACTGCCGCCATCGTGAGTGTTCGCGTGGGATCTTCGAGCAATTCAAATTGGCTGGACAACGCAATCGATTGCTCGACCTCGCTGACGGCCTTGACAATGATCTGCGCTGCTGCCGCCTGACTCACCAACAGTCCCAAGAGCAGCCACCGGAAGATTGACCCCACCCCCACTCAACTCTCCTTTATCAGATTCGCACTAAGCAATTTCCACCGCCGCAAGCGGCATGCCTCCGTTGTGCCCGCTAGATTCAGGATACTACCCGTGCATCGTGGTGTCGATGGCTCCCCCTGCGGCTTGTCGAACCAAAAGGAAATCGGTCGCAAATGACCTGGCCCGCGCTAATCCCTCCGATTTTCTCCGGCAAATGGAAGTCATGGACCGCTCATTGTGAACTATGCGATGTGCAAGCCGATGCCGGGGCGGCACTTGCGCGTGCACCGCTGTTCCTTTATCGGAAGCCGACCGAGGCAATCCAGTTTGCGGTAGCTGAGGATCGGTGTCTCATGGCGCTTGGTTACGCAAATATGAGCCTTCGTTTCAGCGGATAGCCAATGCAGCGGCGCTTCGCTATGCGCTTACCCATTGTAAGTCGGCACTGCCCCTCTGCGCTGGTCGCGACTAAAAAGCAATTGCATCGAAGTGAATTCCGCAATCCCCCGGATATGGGTGTTCACTTTTCTTCTCAACCGCTACCGTTTCGCCTCATATTTCTTCATCAGCGGCACATCTATATCAATAAAACGCCACCACTCGCCGGTCCAGATCGCCTGCTGGCGATAGCCCAAAACGTAGGGATACCAAAGGTCAGCGTCGATATGGTGGGTCGTCACTCGCCAAGGGGCGTAGGCAACGACAAGTTTCGACATCTGCTGAATGAGCTTGGTGCGCGCGGGACCGTCCGGCATTGACTGTGAGCGCGCAAACAAAGCATCGTAGGCTGCCAACTTGAAATTGGCGCGATTGCCCTGCGGGCCAGCGTTCGGGCCGTAAAGTGATTTCAACCAATTTGCAGCATCAGGGTTTTCTGCACCGCCGCCAAGGCGCCACATCATCAATTTTCCGGCATTCGATTCCTTGAGGAGATCCGGAAATTTCGCCTTGCTAACGCTGACGCGTATGCCAATCGCCGCCATGGAGCGCGTCATCAGCTCGTCGTACTGGCGACCAAGCTCACTCGGCGTCGAGTTATCTTTCAAGATCAGGGGTCTGCCATCCGGCAACTCGCGAAAGCCATCGCCGTCGATATCCTTGTAGCCATACATATCCAGCAGCGCGCGCGCTTTGGCGGGATCATATTCGCTCAAACTGGTCTTGAAGTTCGGATCATAGCCCTCGACGTCGATTGCGAACGGCTGGAAAGCCCGAATCGCCAGCCCCTTACGCACGATGTTGATCTCGTCGTCGGCCCGGAACCCCAACGAGATGGCACGACGCAAAGCAATTTTCTCTTGCGTGTAGCCACCCACAACAGGATCGTCCATATTGAAATAGATGTAGCGGATTTCCATGCCCGGGTCTTGCCCCAACTGAATCCCCTTCGCCGCAAGACCAGGTGCAAGTTTGTTCTGCGGTATGGAGATGTCTGCATACGCACCTGGCACGAGAAACAACAAGTCGAATTCATTGTTTAAAAAAGCAAGGTAGCGCGGCTGTTCTTCTTCGATGACGGCCACTTCGATGCGGCTGACTTGCGGCAGACGCTTGCCTTTCATGGTCGCGAGAATGCGTTGGCCGAGTGCGTCGTCGGGCGCGGGGCTTCCCTCAAAGTACGCTTCGCGAAAATTCGGGTTATACGTAAATACCATGCGCGATGAGCGTTTCCAAAAACTCAATGTAAACGCCCCCGTGCCAACCGGATGTGCGCCGACATCATCGCCATAGCGCTCCACCACCTCGCGCGCTAGTGCGGAGGCGATCGCAGGATTAGCCATCACATACATGAAGCGTGGACCTGGCTCGACCAACTTCACTTGAAACGTATAACGATCCAGAGCGCGCAAGCCCTCCAGCGGCGTGTCGTAATCCATCTTTCCGGTCGCCTGCGCGCGCTTTTGCAACGCCGCAGCGCCGACCAGATAGCTCTCAATTTCGCCAAGGCTCGGAGATCTCAGCTTAGGATCAAACAGGCGCTTGATCGAATAAACATAGTCTTCAGCGACCAGCTCGCGCTTTTTGCCGCCGAAGACCTCATGATCTGCAAAGTAGATGCCGGGCTTTACCCGCAAGGTAAAAGTACGAAAGTCAGCCGACACTTCCGGCATCGCTGCTAGGGTGTTGGGCACCATCCGTACGGGACGTGCCAGGTAGTCGTAGCGCAACGGCGTATCAAAAATTGCAGAGAGCGCAATCACCGAATAGGAGTCGCTCACGGTTGCAGGATCGAAACTGGTCTCTGCGATGCGAAACGCATAGCGGAATACTTTTTCTGGATCAGGCGTATATGGTCTGCCCGGCTCTGCACCTGCCGCGCAAACCAGCGGTGCATACGTGTTGGCGAGTAGGCAGAAAAGCACATACACAAATGTTGCGGCGCCGAACCTCCTCCCCAGATTGCGCCGCGCGCTATCGCTTCGGCGTAGGGCTGGCAGCCCTGATAGCCGCAACGCGTGCATTGGGTCTG
>JANMZU010000179.1:0-7817 GCA_031383585.1 Betaproteobacteria bacterium | reverse complement strand
GATGCCGAACAAGCCGCAATCGAAGCGCAACAACAGCGCGAGACCGCGGAAACAGAATTGACCGCGGCGACCGAATCCAGGATTGCCGCCGAACGTGCCGCTGAAGCTTCAGCACGGGCAAGGCTCGCAGGCGACAAACGGGTGGTCGAGAAGGCGGAAGTGCGCGCCGAGAGAGACCAGGAGCTGGCAAAAGCGGTCGCCGCCAGAAAGGCAGCAGAGCAGCTATTGGCGCAACACGAGGATGCGATGAAAGTCTCAGCTGATCGTAGCAAGGTAGATCGCGAAGCCGAACAGTTGGCCGTGGCACAGCGTGAAGTCGAATCCAAGGTGCGTGTTGCGTCCGCAGCGCGAGCCAAAATCGAACAGGAGGCCCATTCGGCGGCGCAATCGCGCACAGCAGCCGAGCGGGCCTTGAAGGTGGAAGCGGAGGCTAAAGCAAAATCCGAGCAGGAACTTGCCACAGCGGCCGAGGCACGAGCGCAAGCAGATATTCAGGAAGCGCGTCTTGCGGGGCAGCGAAATGAAGCCGAAAAGCGCCTGGTAGAAATCGTCAACAAACGCAAACAGACCGATGAGACTGCCCTTCATGCAGCATATGAGCACACAAAACAGGAGCAGGCGGCGACGCGCATCGCTGCCGAAAGAACAGCTTCAGAAAACGCATTGACGGACATTGCCCGCCAGCGTGCCGAGGCGGAGACAGTCGCAAAGGACGCAGCGGTGCAACGCCTGGCACAGCAACAGGAAGCCTTTGCTGCAGAGAAAGTTCGTGCCGCCGCTGATGCGACAGTCAATGGCATCTTGCAAGAGAAAGCCGAAGCGGAACAAGCACTAGAGCGCTCTGCCAGCGAACGCGGGGATATCGCCTCAAGAACACCGGCGCAAGTTGCCGTCGCACAAATTCAACTGCGGCGCCAGACGGTCCCCAAACCCACCAGTCCGATAATTATTGCACTGGTGGCGCTGGTGATAGGGGCTTGCGCAGGTTACCTGGCCAAGTCGTCCTCTTCGCCAGATCCTATGCCATTAGCCATGACGATTCCGCCAAAGCCTGTTTCGAGCAGTCCGGGAATGACTGCCATTCCCGCACCTGCCGAAGGGGAGCCCCTCATTGAGCTGCGCATGGATCGCAGCCTGGAGTCGTTATCGCGCAATCTTCCGGCCACCAGCTCTCCAAAAATTCCTTAACCGGTTTCGTGTTTCTCCACGAAGCCAACTCAGCAAAGTGAAAAATGTATCTCACGTACTTCGACGGTCAGTGGACCGAAGGCAACACTCCGTTATTCGGCGCCATGGATCACAGCGTATGGCTGGGCTCATCGGTATTCGATGGCGCACGTTCCATTCGCGGCCAGATCCCGGATTTGAAACTTCATCTTGAGCGCGTAATCCGCTCGGCGACCAGCTTGGGGATGATTTGTCCGCATACGGTCGAAGAAATGACCCGGCTTTGCCTGGAAGGGGTCGGCAAGTTCCCCAAAGATGCGGAACTCTATATTCGTCCGTTGGTGTTCGCCACCGATGGCCTGCTCATCCCGGTTCCGGATAAATCCCGTTTCGCGCTGACATTGTTCGACGCGCCCATGCCTGCTTTCACTGGATTTTCGGCTTGCTTGTCAGCGTTGCGCCGCGCCGACCCGTCGATGGCGCCGACCGATGCCAAGGCTTCTTGCCTATATCCCAATTCCACGAGAGCCTTGCGCGAAGCGAAAGAGCGCGGCTTTGATAACGCGATCTTATGCGACAGTAAAGGCCAGGTAGCCGAATTCGCTACTGCAAATGTTTTCTTTGTCACCCAAAGTGGCGCAGTCGTGACCCCCGTGCCCAATGGCACCTTTCTCGCTGGCATTACGCGGGCGCGAGTGATCGACCTGCTGGCACGTGAAGGTGTTGCGGTCGAAGAGCGCACAGTGCAAGCGGCCGAGTTGGAAACGGCGGCGGAAATTTTCAATACTGGTAACTATGGCAAGGTCACCCCCTGCATCCGCTATGAATCGCGCACGCTGACAATAGGGCCAATCGCCACGTTGGCGCGAGAGAAATACATGGCGTATTCGACACAAGCGCAAATTTGAGCGCCGCCCCACCGGCGAAAAGCAGTCGGTCGGGTGTGTGTCTTAACCCGACAGTCAGCCGCATTCTCCAGAAAGCAATTCCTCGCGCGTTAGCAGAAACACCACGCCATCCCCTGCGCTGGTTTCCGCCCACGTCAGTGGTAAGTCTGGGAACGCGATCTCCATGCCCTCCCGGTTGAAACCGACTTCGACCACCAATAATCCGCCTTCATTGAGGTGCTTAGGTGCATCACGCAAAATTACGCGCACATGGTCCAGCCCATCGAGCCCGCTGGCCAACGCCATCTCCGGCTCACGCAGGTATTCCTGCGGCAGTATTGACATCGATTTCGCGGTCACATAAGGCGGGTTGGAAACGATGAGGTCGTAGGTGCGACCGCCAAGCTCGTCGAACATGTTTGAGCGTATCGCCTGAACGCGGTCCAACAGTTCGTAATCCCCGATATTGCGCCGCGCAACTTCCAGTGCATCGGCAGAAAGATCGACCGCATCGACGAGCGCATTGGGAAACGTGAGTGCGGTCAAAATGGCGAGGCACCCTGAACCTGTGCAAAGGTCAAGCGCGCTTTCCACGCCTTCTGGATCCTCCACCCATGGCGACAAATCTTCACGCAACAATTCGGCAATGAAACTTCGCGGCACGATGACACGTTGATCCACATAAAACTTGTACTCGCCCAGCCAGGCTTGGTTGGTGAGGTAAGCCGCCGGGATGCGCTCCTTCACGCGCCGCTCGATCACATTCAGCACGGCATCGCGTTCGGTGGAGGTGAGTCTTGCGTCGAAGAACGGGTCGAGTTTGTCGGGAGGCAATTTGAGCGTGTGCAAGACCAGATACGCGGCCTCGTCAAACGCATCAGCCGAGCCATGGCCAAAGAATAATTTGCCTTCATTGAACGCGCTGACGGCAAAGCGAATCAGGTCGCGCACCGTAACCAGTTCGCGTCTGGCCAATTCGAACAAACTTTCTTGAGAGGTTGGCATGGCTTACCTGTTTGGAGACAACAAGATTTGCAGCGTATCAAAGTACACATCGTGCAGGCGATCAATATCGGCCAGTGCAACGCATTCATCAATTTTGTGGATGGTGGCATTGATGGGGCCGAACTCGGCAATCTGGTCGCAGATGTCAGCGATGAAGCGGCCGTCGGAGGTGCCGCCAGCGGTGGACAATTGAGGTGTAATGCCCGCGATCTTTTCAATCGACGCCACCAGTGCGTCGACCAGCTTGCCACGCTTGGTGAGGAAAGGTTTTCCGCCGAGCGTCCACTTGATGTCGAAATCCAAAGCATGCTTTCGCAGGATGTCTTCAGTGCGCGATTGCAAATTCGCGGCCGTGCTCGCGGTGGAGAAACGAAAGTTGAAATAGACCTCGACAGTGCCGGGAATGACATTGAACGCGCCAGTGCCGCTGTTGAGATTGGATACCTGAAACGACGTAGCCGGAAAGTACTCATTGCCTTCGTCCCAGGCCGTGGTGCTTAACTCGGTGAGCACAGGGGCGAACAGGTGAATCGGGTTGTCGGCCAGGTGCGGGTAGGCAATATGGCCTTGCACTCCCTTCACCACCAAGCGCGCAGAAAGTGAGCCGCGCCGTCCGTTGCGAATGACGTCGCCGAATTGTTCGGTCGAGGAGGGCTCGCCGACGATGGTGTAATCGATGCGCTCGTTTTGTGACTTCAGCCAATCCACCACTCGCACCGTGCCGTTGATGGCCTGTCCCTCTTCGTCACTAGTGATGAGCAGCGCTACCGAGCCTGTGTGATCCGGATGCACCCTGACGAAGGCTTCTGCCGCCGTCACGAAGGCAGCCACACCCGTTTTCATATCGGCTGCGCCACGTCCAAAGAGCATGCCATCGCGCTCGGTAGGCACGAAAGGGTCGGTATGCCATTTGTCCAGCGGCCCAGTGGGCACCACATCGGTGTGCCCAGCAAAACAGAGCAGCGGTTTTGCCTCGCCATGGCGTGCCCAAAGATTGGTCACGCCATCGCAGTCGAACGATTCACAGACGAAGCCCAGCGGTTTGAGGCGGTCGATGATCAGTTGCTGGCAGCCGGCATCGTTTGGCGTAATTGAGCGGCGCGAAATGAGTTCGCGCGCGAGTTGGCGCGTGTCGCTCATGCTTGTGTCATTGCTGGTGGTAGTGGCGGCGGCAGCATCTAGGCGGCGGGGCCAACGGGCGCGCCATTGCGCGCCGCTAACAAGGGCCCGACTCGCGCCTCAACATATTGCTTCAGACCGCGCTTCAAGCCGAGCGCGAAAAACAACTCGGTCATGATGAACAAAGGGCCGATAACCAGGCCGATGATGTCGTCAGTGAACGCAGGCTTCATGCCCTCGTATTTATGCCCGATAAACTGAATTATCCAGCCGACTACGAACAGCAGCACAGCCAATCCCATGATGGCGCCGGTATTGCCGAGCCGGGCGTTGAAATACACGGCGCAGAGGTAGCAAAAGAAGAACAGAAATATCAGCATCGCCGTGCCGAGGGCGACATCCAGAAGCAGGTAATAAGCAGCCGCAAGCATGATTGCGATCAACGCGACGTTTACGCCGAAGATGGTCCACGGCACCAGCGCCAACACTACCGAAAGAACGATCATCGGCACGCCGACAAAATGGGTAGCGATATTGCGGCGATCACGGTGATAAGCCGCGTACTGGGTGATTTGCTGTTCGAGGTTGCGCATTCGGATTTCCGGAGGGGTATTGCGGTCGCGTCATTTTATCAGGCGCGAGGATGCGGGCTAGTGTCAAATTCAGCGCCAAACACAAGCGTTGGCGCGGTCTCCGGCACGAAATCAGCCCAGAAGCCGCATCAGTACTGGATCTTCAACCTTTCGCACTGCGCATCACCAACGCAACCCCGGCCGCTGTAACCAACAGCCCCACAATAGCCTGCACTCGCAAGGATTCGCCGAACAGCGCGAACGCCATCACGGCCGTAACGGAAGGGGTCAGGAAAAATAGGCTGGCGACTTTTGATGCTGCACCTCGCCGGATCAACAGGTAAAGCAGGCCGATTGCGCTGATGGAAAGCACGATCGATAGCCAAAACAGCGCAAACACGAATTGCCCGGTCCACTGTACGGTGCGGGTTTCGGTCGCGAAGGCCAACACCCAAAGCAGGAGGGCAGTGGCGGCGTATTGAATGACACCGCCGGTACGCAAATCCATGTTCGCGCAGTAGCGTTTTTGGTAAAGCGTGCCGAAGGTTACTCCCAGCAGGGCGATGCCAGCAGCGCAGAGTGCCGGCCAGTTCGATGTGCCCAGCGAATACTTGCTCAGTACCACCATCACCACGCCCGTAAGGCCGAGTGCCATACCCAGCCATTGGCGCGCATTTAGCCTTTCGTGCAAGAACAGATTGGCAAATACCGCCGTCAGGATAGGCTGTAGTCCAGCAATGAGCGCGACGAAGCCCAGCGGCAGTTGCATCTGGATGGCGAACAGCACACCGCAAAGGTAAGTGGCGTGCACCAGCAGGCCCGCCACCGCGATGTGGCCCACGGTGGTGGCATTCTGTGGCCAGGGTGCGCGTGTGAGCGTGATGATGACTAGCAGAATCGACAGCACCAGCAGCATCCGCAAGCCCATGAACGTGAATGGCTCGGCGAATGGCGCGCCCAGCTTCATGCCGATAAAACCCGTGCTCCAGAGAGCAACGAACAAGCCAGGCGTGAAGGCGACGAAAGCAGACTGTGCGGGCGTTTCTAATGGCGCATTGGGAAGCAAAGACGACTGAGACATCTTGGGGGAAGTGGACATTCGAAGCGTGGAAGCGAAAATGCAGGGTGCTGGCAGGTTGAGGCTATTTTACGTGAGGAAACTGGCGTACTCTTTCATCGTGGCGCGGAACAAGCCAACGTAAGCAAGGGGAGACGACAATGTTCGAAGGGTTCAAACAAAAAAAACTGTGCGCCAACGGCGTTGAAATCAACACGTTGGCAAAAGGCGATGGGCCGCCACTTCTTCTGTTACATGGCTATCCGCAGTCGCACCTGATCTGGCATCGCGTCGTAGGGGAGCTTGCCAAGCGCTATACGGTGGTGGCGACCGATCTGCGTGGCTACGGTGATAGCGAAAAGCCGGCCGGGCTTGCAGATCATTCGAACTATAGCAAGCGCGAAATGGCTCGTGATCAGGTCGAGGTGATGCGTCAGTTGGGATTTGATTCGTTTTACCTTTGCGGCCACGACCGTGGCGGTCGGGTTTCGCATCGTCTGGCGGTCGATCATCCCAATGCGGTCAAGCGCATGATGCTGCTCGATATCTCGCCGACCCTCACCATGTATGAACAAACCAGCATGGATTTCGCGCGTGCTTACTGGTGGTGGTTTTTCCTCATTCAGCCGTCGCCTTTCCCTGAGTCGATGATCGCGGCCGCGCCGGAAACGTTTTTGCAAAAGAAAATCGGCTGGGGTTACGCTGGGCTGTCCGCCTTTACGCCTGAAACCTACGCGGCCTACCTGGCACATGTGAGCGACCCCGCTACCATGCATGCGATGTGCGAGGACTATCGCGCCGCAGCGTCCATTGATCTTGAGCATGATCGTGCTGATCGCGCGGCGGGCACGAAAGTTAGCTGCCCGGTCCACGCGATTTGGGGTGAGTACGGGGTGGTGAACCGCTGTTTCAAGCCGGTAGAGGACTGGCTGCAGGTTGCGAAAGATGTGCGTGGAAGTACGCTGCCATGCGGACATTACATTCCGGAGGAAGTACCGGATGCATTGCTGCAAGAGATGCTGGTGTTTTTCGTGGCTTGAAGCTTTTCACGATAGCCAAAGGGTGTTTTGGACGCGGAGCGCCATTTGACGGGCAACTTCAGGCAATTCCGGTCTGCAAGCCGCGCCAGTGCTCGACTCCATACATTGTGCGAATCCACTGGTCGCCGCGAAATAAGTCGCGCCCGGTCAAGGATTGCCTTGCCGCAAAATGGTAAAACAATGGAACCTCAATTGGATGGGAGTGGGTAATGGATAAGTACAAAATCGCCGTCATCGCCGGTGACGGTATCGGCAAGGAAGTGGTTCCCGAGGGTATACGAGTCCTTGAGGCGGCGGCGCGCAAATTCAATTTGCAGTTCCAATTCGACGAGCAACCGTGGAGCTGCGATTACTACGTCAAGCATGGAAAAATGATGCCCGATGGTGGGTTGGCGGACATACGGCAGCATGACGCGATCTACCTCGGTGCAGTGGGCTTTCCAACGGTACCCGATCACCTCTCGCTCTGGGGGTTGCTGATTCCCATCCGGCGCGACTTTCAGCTTTACGCCAACATTCGCCCGGTGCGCCTGATGCCCGGCATCCCATCGCCGCTGGCCGGCAGGAAGCCCGGAGACATTGATTTCTGGGTGGTGCGCGAGAACAACGAGGGCGAGTACTCGTCCATCGGCGGGCGATTGTATGGCGGCACCGAGCACGAGATGTGCATGCAGCAAACCATTTTCACGCGTCGCGGCGTAGACCGTATTTTGAAATTCGCGTTTGAACTGGCGAAAACGCGCAAACGCAAACACGTGACCTCAGCCACCAAGTCAAACGGGATCGCCATCACCATGCCCTACTGGGACGAGCGTTTCAAGGAAATGTCGAAGAGCTTGTCGTAGAGGGTGCGGGCCATGAGGCTGGCTTTCGACGCAGGAAACCTGTGATTTTAGGCGGCCTGCGCACTGACAGAAAAACCCCGGCGCGCGGGCCGGGGTCGGATGGGGCAAGACACCGGCGGCTCGGG
>JANMZU010000640.1:0-2349 GCA_031383585.1 Betaproteobacteria bacterium | reverse complement strand
CTTCGATACGCGTCCTGCAACCAACACGGTACCTTTATACAGCTTCAATCTTACCCGGCCATTGACGGTCGCTTGCGACTGGTCGATCAAACCCTGCAGCAGGACGCGTTCAGGCGAGAACCAATAGCCGTTATAAATCATGCGGCCATAGCGTGGCATCAGATCATCCTTTAGCGCCAATACTTCTCGGTCCATGGTGATGGACTCGATGGCGCGGTGGGCCTTGAGCATGATCGTGCCGCCGGGCGTTTCATAGCAGCCGCGAGATTTCATGCCGACGTAGCGATTCTCAACCATGTCGAGCCGCCCGATTCCGTGCTTGCCGCCAAGACGGTTCAATTCTGTCAATACTTTAGCCGGCGTCAGCTTCTTGCCATTGATAGCAACGATGTCACCTTTGGCGTAGTCGAGCTCCACATATTCCGGCTTGTTGGGTGCCTTTTCTGGCGATACGGTTATGCGCCACATCGAATCTTCGGCTTCGAAATTCGGATCCTCAAGAATCCCGCCCTCGTAGCTGATGTGGAGCAAATTGGCGTCCATCGAATAGGGCGCACCGCCACCTTTGCGTTTTTTGAAATCGACCGGGATATTGTGTTTGTCCGCGTATTTCAACAATTTCTCGCGCGACAGCAAATCCCACTCGCGCCAGGGTGCAATGATCTTCACATTCGGCATCAAGGCATACGCGCCAAGTTCAAAGCGCACCTGATCATTGCCTTTGCCGGTAGCGCCGTGAGAGATCGTATCCGCTCCTGTCTTGCGGGCGATATCGATCATGTTCTTGGCGATCAGTGGCCGAGCAATTGACGTGCCCAGCAGGTATTCGCCTTCGTAGACCGTGTTGGCGCGAAACATCGGGAACACAAAATCGCGCACAAATTCTTCGCGCAAATCCTGAATGTAAATGTTTTGTTTCTTGATACCGAGCTGAAGAGCTTTCTTTCGTGCCGGCTCGACCTCTTCACCCTGGCCAATATCGGCGGTGAACGTAATCACCTCGCATTTATAGACATCCTGCAGCCACTTCAAAATCACTGATGTGTCGAGTCCACCCGAATACGCCAGAACCACTTTGTTTACGTCGCTCATTTATTGCTCGCTTGTTGAAAACAACTATTTATACAAACACCAGCATTGGCGAGCCTCTTCGGCACTTTTTGCCCTGGAAGCCCCATCAATGCTGGCATTGCGTGATTTCACCTAACTGTTGATTCGCCCTAGCAGGAGAAATTCCATTAGCGCCTTCTGCACGTGCAGGCGGTTTTCCGCCTCTTCCCAGACGGCGCTTTGCGGGCCCTCAAGCACTTCAGCGGATACTTCTTCGCCGCGATGGGCCGGCAGACAATGCATGAACAGCGCGTCTTTGTGCGCCGCGGCCATCATCTTCTGGTCAACGCAAAAATCCGCGAAGGCATTTTTCCGTGCTTCGGTTTCGGCTTCAAATCCCATACTGGTCCATACATCGGTGGTGACCAGGTGGGCACCTTTTGCAGCCAGCATCGGGTCGGTAAATGCCGCCAGATGATCCTTGTCCAGCAGCTCCCCACGCTGCGACTTCATTTCGTAGCCCTTGGGCGTCGCCACATTTAGCTGAAAGCCAAAAATGCGCGCGGCTTCTAGCCATGTATAGCTCATATTGTTGGCGTCGCCGATCCAGGCGACTGTTTTGCCAGTCAATGAACCGCGCTGCTCCACGAAAGTAAAAATATCGGCCAGTACCTGGCAGGGGTGATATTCGTTGGTCAATCCGTTGATCACCGGCACACGGGAATGCGCCGCGAAACGCTCAACCTTTTCTTGCTCAAAAGTGCGGATCATGACCAGATCGACCATGCGTGAGATCACCCGTGCTGTGTCCTCGATCGGCTCTGAACGCCCAAGCTGGGTGGATTGCGAATCGAGGTGAATCGCTTGTCCGCCGAGCTGGTAGATCCCTGCCTCGAAGCTGACTCTGGTACGCGTGGAGCTTTTCTCGAACACCATCGCCAGCATGCGGTCCGTCAACGGCTGGTAGGGTATGTAATTCTTGAAGCGCTCTTTGAGGATTTTGGCGCGCACGAACAAGTGCTCGTACTCGTCGCGCGTGAAGTCCTTCATTTGCAAAAAATGTCTCATGAGGCCTAAGTGCCCCTTTTCAGGCTGCGGCCTGCATCGGTAGCGTCAGAAACGCTTTGATCACAGGGGCGAGTCGCGCCACAATTTCACGTGCCTCGGCCTCATTGATGATTAGCGGCGGCAACAAGCGAATCACATTGTCCTGCGTCACATTGGTAAAAATGCCGGCCTCAAGTCCAAGCTTGACGATATCGCCGCAGGGTCGATCAAGCTCAATGCCCAGCATCAGGC
>JANMZU010000635.1:0-4728 GCA_031383585.1 Betaproteobacteria bacterium | reverse complement strand
TGACGCTGGGCTTTCGAAGCTCTCAGGAATCGTCGGAAAAATGATCAACGGTCGAACGACGATCGTCGCCTGCTTCTGTGCGTGGGCGGCCGTCTCCAGGCACTATGCGCAAGCCACCGGGCCGACGTCGGCCCCTCCGATGGATGAAAAGCAGCAAGCCGTGAGCGCGCTCTTCGACGCTTTCAAGACATCGACGTCTCCCGGTTGTTCGGTCAGCGTTACACTTGATGGGGCCACGCTGTTGTCGGCTGGGTATGGCCTGGCGGACCTTGAACACGGTATCAACATCACGCCGCGCACCGCGTTCTATGCGGCGTCAGTGTCGAAGCAGTTCACGGCCGCGTCGATTGGCTTGCTGGTGTTGCGCGGGCAACTCTCGCTCGATGCGAACGTGCGTGACTTCGTGTCAGAGGTGCCTGACTATGGCACCAACATCACCGTGCGACACCTGCTGGCACACACCAGCGGCCTGCGGGATTACCTCACACTGCAGCCGTTGGCGGGGTGGCCGGAAGACACGGGTTGACCGAAGGGGGCTTCCTCGCCCTGGTGAAGCGGCAGAAGGGACTCAACTTTGCACCCGGTACCAAGCATCTCTACAGCAGCACCGGCTACGTCTTGCTCTCGCTCATCGTCCGGAAGGTTTCCGGCATGTCGCTCCGTGAGTTCGCTTCGAAAGAGTTGTTCGCGCCACTCGGGATGACGAATACCGAGTTTCGCGAGAACCACAATACTCCAATTGCGCGTCGTGCCGCAGCCTACGAGCCACTGGCAAGTGGTGGTTATTGAATGCGCATGCCCGGTTTCGACGTGGTCGGCGATGGCGGGTTGTTCACCACTGCGGAAGACATGGCGAAATGGAATCCCACGACGCTTGATAGCAAACTCCACGCTGCAGGACTCTCGGCGCTGATGGTCTCGCCGGGAAGTCTCGTTACAGGAGACAAGCTAAATTATGCGATGGGGCTGTATCTCCACACCTATCGCGGGCTGCAGACCGTGCGACACGGTGGCACGTACGGAGGGTATGGTGCCGAATTCAGCGTGGTCCCATCGGCGAACATGACCATTGCGATCTTGTGCAATACCAGAGCGGTCGAGCCCTATGTTCTCAGGAATCGCATTATCGATGTGTACCTGAGCGATCGACTCGTTGCGCCTCTTCCAGCGGCGGCAGCGGCTTCGTCCACGAAACAGAGCGAGCCGCCGAAATCAGAATCACCGCTAGAAGTAGGGGATCTTCCCGGCAGCTACTTCTCTGATGAGCTCGACGTTCGATGGACGGTGCTCCTTGGTGCCACGGACGGCATTGCGCTTCAGCGACGGGATCTGCCCCCAATGGCGTTAGCCTCCCGTGACACTACGAGGACGCACTTCACAGTGACCGGGACACCGGCAGAAGTGCGTTTTGTACGTGATGCCTCCGGCCGCGTCGCTGGTTTCATTCCCGACGCAGGTGACATCAGCGACATCCGCTTCGTGAAGCTGAAGTAGGTGCTAGGATTCATTCGATGCTCGTGCCAGTCCACTACCTGACGTTCAGCGGTGGCCCCCGGTTCCGCGCATAGCGGTCGCGCGCAATGCGTTACAAAAATTTCCAAACTCCGACATCTCCTCATTCTTTTTTCGGCTTCATGAATTCGAAAGTGAACTAATAGTTTTAACGCGACCCCCTCAAGTAAACACTTATGTTTATAATTGACGAATGAAATACAGCGAATTTCGCAAGTGGCTAACGAAACAGGGAGCTGTGTTCAAGTCGGCTAAGGGAAGCCATTTCAAGGTTTACCTGAACGGTCGGCAAACAATCTTTCCGGATCACGGTGCCAAGGAAATTGGCCAAGGTTTGGTGCAAAAGATCAAGAAGGACCTCAGCCTAAAATGAAAGAGAAAATATGCTCGCCTATCCGATCAAATTGAAGAAAGACACGAATGGTTCGGTGCTGTTGACGTTCGTCGATATTCCGGAAGCAACATCAAGTGCACACGTCGAAGCGAAAATTCTGATCCTCGCGCTTGAAGCGCTTGAGAGTGCTATCGAATTTTATTTCGAGGATGGCCGCCGCGTCCCGATGCCGAGCCCAGCCAAACGCGGACAGCAAACGGTCACTCTGCCAGCCAGCATGTCAGCAAAGGTGCTTCTGTTAAATGAAATGCTCGCGCAAAACGTGCGTCCTGCAGATTTGGCGCGGTTACTCGGAACTTCGCCGCAAGCAGTGAATCGCCTGACAAATCTCCGCCACCCGACAAAGATAGATGGCCTAGTGGAAGCGTTCCAAGCATTAGGAAAGAAGCTTGAATTGCGTGTCGCGGGTTAATCCCGTCTAGGATCACAATTGGACAGAACCGGAAATTCGCGAGCGCTTCTCAGTTTTCTCTTTAGCGGTCGTTGGCTCGCGTTTTCGCCGTTGTAAAGCGGCGATTATTGCATCCAAATCACCACTTGCGCTCATAGGTTGTTGTATATACACTAACTAAGTGCGAATCACCTTCGATCCGAGCAAGCGCGACAAGACGCTGGCTGACCGGGGGCTAGATTTTGCGGATGCCGCGCTTGTTTTTACGGGCTTCACGATTGAGCTTGAAGACATTCGGAAGAACCATGGCGAATCCCGCATCATCTGCTACGGTCTCCTGGAAGGCGGGATGGTTGTTGTCGGATATACGCCGCGTCGCACGGCCCGCCACATTTTCAGTATGAGGAAAGCAAATGAACGCGAACAAACTCGCATCGCGCCGCTCCTCGAAGTCTGATCTCGCGCGCGTCGACAGTCACGTGGTCGAGACGCAAGAATTTGAGGAACTTCCGGAACTCACGGAGGAAATGTTGGCGCGCGCAAAAGTTAACAAGGGCGGTAGACCCGTGTTGGCAAACCCACGTAAACTCATCTCGTTGCGGTTGCCGGCTGAAGTCATTGAACGCTGGAAAGCTACTGGTGCCGGTTGGCAGACGCGCATGGCTGAGCGCCTGAGCAAAATTCGGTAATCGCGCTTGACAGTAGAGAAACGGCCAGAAACGGAAGTAGATTTTTCTCGGATGCGGTCATTTTTTTGATGCAAGAAGCCAAAGCGTCGAAATCATTTTTTTCGTACGTCGCGCTGATTGGTGTCTCCCAACAACCATACACAGGTGTGCGATGAAATCACTGCTAATTGCTCTGCTCGCGCTGTTTATGATGGCCGCTCAGGCCCAAACGGCGACTTCCGATGAGCTCCTCAATGCGGCACAGGCGGCATATGAAAAGAAGAATTCCGTGGAGGCGTATCAAATATTTTTCCCACTCGCGGAGAGTGGAAATGCAACTGCGCAGTACAAGTTGGCTGGGATGTTACAAGCTGGTCTAGGGGTTGCCAAGAACGGCGTGGAAGCTGTCCAGTGGTACCGCAAAGCGGCAGAGCAGGGGAATGCACATGCGCAGCTAAACCTAGGCTCGATACTAGATTGGGGACGACTCGTTGCCAAGAACGAGGTAGAAGCTTTCCAGTGGTACCGCAAAGCGGCAGAACAGGGGAATACAACGGCGCAGAGCATGGTGGGTGAAATGCTACAAAAGGGACGCGGCGTCGCCAAGAATGAAGTGGATGCGGTCCAGTGGTACCTCAAAGCCGCAGAGCAGGGGGATGCGCACGGGCAGTTCAGTATGGGCATGATGACAAAAAGCGGTCGAGGGATACCCAAGAACGAGGTAGAAGCCGTCCACTGGTTCCGCAAATCGGCAGAACAGGGAAATCCCAACGCGCAATGGGAACTTGGCAACATCTACAAAGATGGCCGAGGGGTCAGCCAGGATTATGTCGAGGCGGCGAACTGGTATCGGCTCGCCGCGAATCAGGGTTTTGTATTTGCGCAGAACGACCTAGGCGACATGCACAAAGATGGCCGAGGGGTGAGTCAGGATTATGTCGAGGCGGCGAAGTGGTATCGGCTCGCTGCGAATCAGGGATTACCGTATGCCCGCCATAGCCTCGGCGCAATGTACAGAGATGGCCTAGGGGTCAAGCAGGACGTCGTTGAAGCGCAAAAGTGGTTCGACCTTGCGCGCGTCAGGCAATAAAGACCGCGGCCGCTAGGAAGCCGCCTGAATAGAAAACTTCATGAGTTGGAAGTCGACGGGCTATGCCCGGTATGGGTCGTCAATCGACTTTGCCGCTCAACATGTAAAGCGAGTGATGGAAAGCAACTCGACTGTGACCCCTGATGTTCAGCGTGATGTTACAAAGCGGGCCGACGATTATGTTCGTTGGGTCACTATCGCGTGCGCGCCTTTGTTACTTATTGGGCTGGTCAATGGGCTATATCTCCCATATTTGCACAAACTGAATCCGCTTTACTTTTGGCTTGCGGACGGTCTGCATTACATCGGCCTGCTGCTTTTCGCCATTGCGATATTGGCTGCGAAGCTGGATCTTTATCCGCGCGACTATGGGTTTCGAAGCCCATTTCCCGAATATACCTTCGGAGAGTTTGCCTTCCTAGCATTCATAACGTCATTCGGCACTCTGTTGGTATATGGATTTTCCTAACCGGACTTTAACAACCCAGCCTCTTTTTCAGCGATTTTCGGCCTAAAAGGAAACGTATCTATTTGTTTTATATAGGTTCACGATTTATAAGTTGTTTTGTTGTGCCATAATCGTAGGCCGCATTCACTTTTGCCCTTGCCTTTCGCGTAGCATCCGGGCATGTTTATCCGTCAAACCAAAACCAACAACAAAGCCACCGGCGAG
>JANMZU010000634.1:0-2610 GCA_031383585.1 Betaproteobacteria bacterium | reverse complement strand
CGCAAATCGCGATCTACCGCAGCAAAAAAAAATCGGGCACAAGGCCCGATTTTTTTAACACGATGTTGACCAAGGTCAACCCATGAAATGAAACTATTTCTTTGGCTTGGCATCGTCCATCATCTTCTTGCATTCAGCCTTCATTTTGTCGTCGGCTTTCTTTTCGTCCATCTTCTTGCATTCTTCCATTTTCTTGGCCTTGTCAGCGTCCGACATCGCGCCGCCGTGTGCTGCTGCGAAGGCACCAACAGAAGCAGTTGCGAAAACGCCAGCAACCATAATCGACAATAGTTTTTTCATTAAAAATCTCCCAAGTTTCGTTTGAGGTTGAGTTGTACGCTTAAAATAAACGTGAACAGTACTTTACGGCAAATATGAGCATAAGTCACCCTGTAATGGTCGCAAATTCAGCTGTTTTGGCGTATTTTGCAACAATCTGCGCATGCCTTGTATCAATTCAGGCTATTTCTGCACCTCGCACGCCTACAAATTCTGCCGAAGTGCTGGAACGCCTGCCAATACGGCCTGGGGACCCAACGGCGCGGGAATTGGCTGGCTTGCGAGCAGAGGTAGTACGCGCGGCAAAGCAAACACCCGCCGAGACCGGGCCGGCCACCGCACTCGCACAGCGCTATTTTGAGCTGGCAGTTGCGCGCGGAGATCCGCGCTATGTCGGTTACGCGGACGCGCTCGTGGCGCAGTTTCCGCAGACGAAGTCACCTGAATTGCTGGCAGTGCGCGGACAGCTGCAGCAGTACCGGCACGGGTTTGGCGCTGCATTGGTAGATTTTGCAAACGCATTGAGTGCTGACCCGCAGTTTGCGGTGGCACACGCCTGGCGTGGTGCGATCTTTCTGGTTCAAGCTGATTACGCGTCGGCAAAAATCGAATGTGATGCTCTGCAGAAGCTCCAGCGCGAAACGCTGCATGGCGGCTGTATCGGGCTGCTGCGTGCCTACACTGGCCAATTGGAGGCCGCCGATGGCGCACTGCAGGCAGCGCTAAAAACAACTACAAATGCCGCTAACCGCCTTTGGTTGCTCACCCGGCTCGGTGAGGTTTCAGCGTGGCGTTCACAGCCGGAAAAAGCGGAGCGGTATTATCGCGAAGCTCTGGCGCTGGGTATTGATGATGGCTATCTGCTCGCCGCCTGGAGCGATTTCCTGTTGGACCAGAAACGCCCCGCCGAAGTCGTCAAGTGGCTGGCGAGTTGGGAAGCGTCTGACGGTTTGCTGCTGCGCCTGGCAATAGCTGAAAACTTGCTTAAATTGCCGGCAGCGAAGGCGCATACGCAGGCACTGAACGACCGGTTCGCGGCAGCTAGAATGCGTGGCGATACCACCCATCGGGCCGAAGAAGCGCGCTTCGAATTGCAGTTGGTCGGCAATCCCGCAGCTTCTCTCACTGTAGCTTCGGCAAACTACCAAGTCCAGCGCGAACCACGCGATGCGCGTGCGCTGCTGGAGGCTGCCATCGCAGCAGGAAATACCGCTGCGGCTCAACCGGTTCGCGACTGGCTTCGAACCAGTGGTTTCGAGGACACGCATTTGCGCCAGCTTGGCGAGCGCTCCGCGCAGACTTCGAATCAAACATCATCTTCAATGAGCGACACTGAGAAGAGCTTCGGCAAGTCCGACAGCAAACCAGCACCCAAATCATGAGGTTAGCTCGCGTATTGCTAGCTTTCCTGATCGCTCTGTGCGCGTTCCCTGCCCTGCCACATAAGGCGAGCGACAGTTATTTGGTCGTGAACGTCAAAGGCAATCAAGTTTCCGGCCAGTGGGATATTGCGTTACGCGATATCGACTTCGCCATCGGACTGGACGCCAATGGTGACGGTGAAATCACCTGGGGCGAGGTCCAGGCGCGGCACACTGACATCGCCGTGTGGGCACTAGGGCGGCTCACGCTGCTGCGCGACGGCGAATGTACGCTGCGCGTAGTGGAAAACATGATCGACGATCATACCGATGGAGCCTACGCCGTACTACGATTTAGCGGTAGTTGTCCGGCGGGTAACCAAGCGCTGTCCGTGAGTTATCGACTTCTATTCGATGTGGATGCGCTGCATCGCGGCTTGCTGCGCCTGGATCTGGACGGCGTTAACCATTCGGCAGTGCTGGCGCCGAACACAGGCACATTGAAAATACAAGCTGGAGAGACGTCACGGTTATCGCAGTTTGGTCAATATCTGGTCGAGGGTATCTGGCATATCTGGATCGGGTTTGACCATATTCTGTTCCTGCTGTCTCTGCTGCTTCCGGCGGTGCTGGTGCATGAATTCCGCCGGTGGAATGGCGTCGCGACATTTCGCATCGCAGTGACTGAGGTGCTATGGGTGGTCACCGCGTTTACAGTGGCGCATTCGATTACGCTCACGCTAGCTGCGCTGCAAATCATAGAATTGCCTTCTCGGCTGGTGGAGTCAGCGATTGCCGCGTCGGTGGTGTTGGCAGCAGCGAACAACCTATGGCCAGTGGTGGAACGCCGACGATGGTTGGTTGCGTTCAGCTTTGGTCTGATTCACGGTTTTGGTTTTGCCAGCGTGCTCACCGAACTTGGCCTGCCTAAAGACGCCTTGGTGCTGTCCCTGTTGGGGTTTAACCTTGG
>JANMZU010000618.1:0-2093 GCA_031383585.1 Betaproteobacteria bacterium | reverse complement strand
GTGAACCGCCCCGGCGGCGTTGCAATAGACGGTGTCGGCAATCTATACGTTACAGAACAATATTCCTTCATTCCCCGTTTTCCCTCTCTTATCCTGGATGCAGGCAACCGTGTTCGCAAAGTAAGTGCATCGACGGGAACTATTACTACCGTGGCCGGGACGGGAAGACAATTCTTTGGTGGCGATAATGGGCTAGCAACGAACGCTGCACTGGACATCAGTTATTTCGTATCACTTGTTTTCTTCACCCCCACCCAGATTAGTGGAGTCGCCGTCGATGCAACCGGAAACTTGTATATCGGCGATCTAAACAGCGGACGCGTCCGCAAGGTCACCGCCGCCACTGGAATCATTTCTACAGTCGCCGGTACAGGCGTGCCTGGCGCCACAGTAGACGGAGTACCCGCTATTGCCGCAAGATTGGGGGCCCCCACAGGTGTTGCCGTCGATGCAGCAGGAAACTTGTACATTGCTGACCGCGGGACCAGCCGTATTCGCAAGGTGACGGCAGCCACCGGGATCATCAGTACGGTCGCAGGCACGGGAGTATCTGGCTACAACGGCGACAACATCGCCGCTACCAGCGCGATGCTGAGCGATCCGTCCGGTGTTGCTGTGGATTCACTTGGTAATCTCTATATTGCGGATACGCGTAACCTTCGTATCCGCAAGGTGACGGCAGCGACCGGAATTATTACCACCTTAGCGGGCACGGGCGTTGTCAGCTACTTCAATAACGCACTGACCTATGCCTACAACGGCGACAATGTGATCGCCTCGGGAGCAAATCTGTCCCAAACCGTCGCTGTCGCGGTTGATGCAATGGGCAACGTTTACTTCGCTGATTATGATAACAACCGCGTGCGAAAAGTGATTGCAGCAACTGGCATCATCACCAACGTCGCCGGGACGGGGGCGACCGATTACAACGGCGATGACATTGACGGCAATAGTGCCAATCTGTATGGACCTACCGGAGTCGCTGTTGATACTGCCGGCAATGTGTACATAGCCGATTCGGGGCACGGACGCATTCGCAAGGTGAACGCAGCGACTGGTTTCATTACCACCTTTGCGGGACCAGATACACCTGGAACCAGCGAGAAATTGGGTGGTATGTACGGCATTGCCATTGATTCAGCCGACAGTATGTATGTCGCTACTTACAATCGCATCCAAAAGGTAAGTCTCACGCCAGTTACGAGTTATCAAGGCCTATGGTGGAAAGAACCTGCCGAATCGGAGTCAGGATGGGGTATCAACCTCGCGCACCAGGGCAATGATTTGTTCGCGACCTGGTTCACATACGACGCGATGGGCAAAGGCTTGTGGTTGTCGATGACGGCAAGCCGGATCGGCTCGGACTATATCGGTACGCTGTATCAAACACGGGGACCCGTATTCAGCGCGGTGCCATTCAATCCCGCCGCTGTGGTGAGAACACCGGTTGGTTCCGGCACATTGACCTTTAGCGATAAAAATAATGGCAGCTTTGCCTATATCCTCAATGGCACGACGCAGACCAAGGCAATCACGCGTCAGGTCTTCGGCCAACTGCCTACCTGCGTCTTTGGCGCGCAAGCCAACCTTACGCTCGCAACCAATTATCAAGACCTTTGGTGGGCCGCTCCCGGTGGGTTTGAGTCCGGTTGGGGCGTGAACTTTACTCACCAGGGAGATACTATTTTTGCAACCTGGTTCACTTACGACACAGATGGGTCGCCGCTATGGCTATCGGGGACTGCGTTGAAAACTGGGTTTGGCGTCTACTCGGGAACACTGTTCCGCACGACCGGCCCGGCATTCAGTGCGGTGCCGTTTCTGTCTGCAAACGTCGGACGGACAGCGATCGGTACGATGACGCTGAGTTTCATTAACGGCAATAGCGGGACGTTCGCGTACACGGCCTTTGGCGTAACGCAGAGCAAGGCGATCACACGGCAAGTATTCAATGGGCCAGGGACTGCTTGTCAGTAGCGCAGTGCATTCGGGCGAGAAGATGTGGTGCCCGCATTCTCGATACGGCAAGAATCGGAGCGCGTGACCAGACGCAAGAACTGGCGCGGCGCTTGGGGCGAAAAGTGTCGGTGAGG